>CBDUKI010000189.1:0-5305 GCA_965367765.1 uncultured Henriciella sp. | reverse complement strand
CAATAGCCGAGCCGGTCACAGTAACTGTGGACTGACGCAGTTCATCACCGTCTTCCTGTGCAATGGCTGCACCGCCGGCACAAAGTGCGGCGAGTGAGGCACTGCAGATTAATTTACGTCCGAGTGACATACAATTCTCCGTTTTACTAATGGCGTTTCCGCGGCTCTTATCCGGCCGACTTGCCTACAGAGTATTTACAAGTAACCCCACGGGAAGCCCCTAATCATGCTGCGCCGCACAAGCTTCGTTTTTGAACAAGTGCTCAAATTCCGCGTGTTTACCCCTAACCACAATAATATAGGGCAAATTCTCTGTCGCATCCCTGTCAAAATCGGCTAAGTAGCGGTATGGAACCACCAATTCTCGAAATTTCAGACCAGTTCGCAGATGCAGCAACCCCGGTACACTTTCCCGAGGCGGTGTTGCGCTATCGCAACACAAATTGGGATGGCAAAATCGGGCTTGCTGCACTTTCCGCGACGGCATGGAGCCGCCATTTTGCCCGGTTTGAGCCGCTGGCCGACAACCTCGCCTCGCCACTGGCGCTGCGGTATCATGGCCACCAGTTTCACGTTTACAATCCGCAACTTGGCGATGGTCGCGGCTTCCTGTTTGCGCAATTGCGTGACGACCAGAACCGCTGGCTCGATCTCGGCACCAAGGGCTCTGGCCAGACCCGCTGGTCACGCCAGGGCGATGGTCGGCTGACCCTCAAGGGCGGGGTGCGTGAAGTGCTGGCTGGCAACTATCTCGAGGCGCTGGGGGTCAAGACATCGAAGCCGTTCAGCCTGATCGAGACCGGCGAGCAACTCTATCGCGGCGACGAACCCTCCCCAACCCGCTCGGCCGTGTTCGTGCGCTTGTCGCACAGCCATCTGCGTTTCGGGACATTCCAGCGCGCCGCCTATCTCGATGACCGACCGGCCATGGCGGCGCTGGTTACGCATGTGATCACCCACTACTACCCAGCCTGCGCAGACGAGACGATGGCGGGGGCCGCCCCTGCCCTGCTGCGCGCCATTGTCCGCGAAACCGCCCGAATGATCGGTCAGTGGATGGCCAGCGGGTTCGTGCACGGGGTGATGAATACCGACAATTTCAATATTACCGGAGAGACGTTTGATTTCGGGCCCTGGCGGTTCATGGCGCACAGCGATCCGAACTTCGTCGCCGCCTATTTCGATGAGCGCGGGCTGTACCGGTTCGGGCGTCAGCCGACACAGGGCTTATGGGCGCTGCAACAGCTGGGCGGGGCGCTGAGCCTGGTTGCCGAAGAGGCAGACCTGTCGGCCGCACTGGGCGACTATGAACCCTTTTACCAGGCCAGTTTCGTGCGCCAGACCCTGGCCCTGCTCGGCCTGAAACAGGGGGCAAGCCTCAGCGATGACCTGACCTTCCTGCAGACCCTGTATGGCTGGATGACACAGAGCGGAGCCGATTGGCCGCAAGTCTTTTTCGACTGGTTCGGCGGCGGGTTGAGCGAGGCACGCGCCGCAGAGAGCCCGCAGGCCCACCTCTACGCAGAAGACGCCTTCGCTATGGTCAAGGCCGGCCTTCTGGCACATGAGCCGGAGCGCCCGGAGCGCCTGGAGGCGGCCTATTTCCAGGCCCGCGAGCCGGTCAAGCTTCTGGTCGAGGATGTCGAGGCGCTGTGGGCCCCGATTGCCGAACACGATGACTGGCGCGCCTTCGCGGCCAAGCTGGACCATATCGAAGCGGCGCGCCGGGCCTATGATATCGGCTTCGAAACCCACTGGATTGATCGGCCTGCAGGCACATCGGCCTAGCTCAGCATGTCAGGGGAAGGTCGTGTCGCCGATCGCAAGCACATGGCTTGGGGAACCTGGCCAGGCCCCCTTTGCCATGCATCGGCAAGGAAGGGAGTGTACCGGCGACACGATTTCAGACCGACCGGTGCGAGACGATCCAGATTGGACAGGCCAGGAGAGATGGCCGTGCCCGGGGGAGTGCGTGCCCGCCCGATGGTGCGACCGGTGCTGCGTGGCACATGAGATATCTAGGCGCCAATACGGTCACTTGATACTCACGCTGGTGTGAGCGCAATCACAAGACCGCGAGCCGGGGAGTAAGGGCTCAAGGCGGGCCGCAACCTGCTTCGCTGCGCCGCAGCATGGCAAGGTGACAGGCGCTGCGCGCTGCCATAAAGTCGCGCCAAAGCAAGGAGGGCATCATGGCAGCGGTCTCAGATTCAGGCGTATTGAACAACCTGACCCGGACAATGGGTGAAGCCGTCGTGGCGCTCGACGCCTTCAAGGAGAACACCCGTGCCAAACTGGCCGTGACCCTGGCGCCGGATGGCAAGCCAGACCGCAAGGCCTTCGACGTCCATCAACACAAGGCACACGGCTTTGCCTGGGTGGTCACCTATGTTGAAACGCTGCGCGAGACCGCCAACTGGGCCGCCCGCCTGGAGGCCGAAGGCAAGTTCGGCGAGGTTGAGGCGCTCCTGTCGCAAATCCTGTTCTCTGAATATTGTGCGCAGCTGATCGGCGGGATTCCGATGAACCAGGGCGAGGTCATCCGCCCGCATGAGCTGGACGTGCTGGATGAGGCCGAGGCACTCTATGACGTCGCCGCGATCAAGACACTGATCACGCTGGGCAAGACCCCGGCCAGCCTGGCCGCCGCTGCTGCCCTTTTGCCGGACGCGCTGGGCCGCGCCACGGTGGAAAACACCGGCGAAGACGAGACCATGTCGATGATCCGCGACCAGTTCCGCCGCTATGCGGATGACAAGATCGTGCCCAATGCCCACACCTGGCACATGGACAATGCCTATATCCCGATGGATGTGGTGCAGGAAATGTCCGATCTTGGCGTGTTCGGCCTGACCATTCCAGAAGAGTTTGGCGGCCTGGGCATGGGCAAAACGGCGATGTGCGTCGTCTCGGAAGAACTGTCACGCGGCTATATCGGCACGGGCTCATTGGGCACGCGCTCGGAAATTGCTGCTGAACTGATCCTGATCGGCGGCAGCGATGCCCAGAAACAGAAATACCTGCCCGCCATTGCCAGCGGTAAAATCTTGCCGACAGCCGTTTTCACCGAGCCGAATACCGGCTCTGACCTTGGCTCGCTGCGCACACGCGCGGTACGTGATGGCGACACTTACAAGATTACCGGCAACAAGACCTGGATTACCCACCCGGTGCGGGCCGACCTGATGACCGTGCTGGCCCGTACCGATCCGGCGACCGACAATTTCTCCGGCCTGTCCATGTTCCTGGCTGAAAAGCCACGTGGCGACGATCCCAATCCATTCCCGGCCGACGGCATGACCGGCGGGGAAATCGAGGTTATCGGCTATCGCGGCATGAAGGAATACGAGATCGGGTTCGATGGCTTTGAAGTCCCGGCGGCCAATCTCCTGGGCGAGACCGAGAACATGGGCTTCAAGCACCTGATGGCGACGTTTGAAAGTGCCCGCATCCAGACGGCTGCCCGGGCGATTGGCGTGGCGCAGTGTGCCTTCGAGCTGGGCCTGCGCTATGGCCTGGAGCGAACCCAGTTCGGACGTCCGATCTATGAATTCCCGCGCGTCGCCAACAAGCTGGTCATGATGGCCGCAGAACTGGTTGGCATACGCCAGCTGACCTATTTCTCGGCCCGCCAGAAAGACAGCGACAAACGTTGCGACCTGGAAGCAGGCATGGCCAAGCTTTTGGCCGCTCGCGCGGCCTGGGCGGCAGCAGACAATGCGCTGCAAATCCACGGCGGCAATGGCTTTGCGGTGGAATACCCGATCAGCCGGGTGCTGGCCGATGCGCGTATCCTGAACATTTTCGAAGGGGCTGGCGAAGTGCAAGCCATGGTGATTGCCCGCCGGGTGGTGCCAAGCGGCGCCAACTAGGCCCGCCGCGGCTCAGGCCGCCTTGCGCGCCGGATGGATCGAGCGATAGATCTCCTTGCCGAACGCGATCCGCTCTTGCGGTGTCATGGCTGACGTATCGGCGGCCAGGACAGGTTCGACATGCCCGCGCAGGCCAAACCGGTTCGCAACCTGGATGGCAATCCCCGGACGGGCATTCAGCTCGAGCAGCAGAGGGCCTTTTTCAGCATCGATAACGATATCAGCGCCGAGATAACCAAGCCCGGTCACATCATAGGCGCGCGCCGCCATCATCAGCATGTCATCCCAGAACGGGGTCTGCAGGCCAAGCAGCTCATTTGCCGTATCCGGGTGCAGGTCGATCAGGCGATTATACTGCATGCCTTGCTGGGTCATGCCGGTCACCAGGTCCAGTCCGACACCGACGCCGCCCTTGTGAAGGTTGGCCTTGCCATCTGAATCGGCGGTTGGCAGGCGCAGCATGGCGAGGATCGGCACGCCCTTGAGCACGATAATGCGTACGTCCGGCACGCCCTTGAAGCTGATCTCGTCAAACACACCGGCAAAGCGGACGCGCTCCTCGATCAAGGCCGTGTCTGGCAAGCCGCCAAGCGAATACATGCCCGACAGGATGTTCATGACATGAAAACGCAGGTCTTCGTACAGGATGCGTCGTCCGTTCGACAGCGCATAACCGCCCTTCATGGGGCCGGTGACGACCATGATGCCATTGCCCTGCGAGCCATTGGCCGGCTTGATGGCAACGCCATGCGGGTGGTCGAGCATTTCCTTCAGACGGCGCATATCGAAGGAATTGCTGATCAGGCCGAGCAGTTCACCGGGATACCCGCCTCTATAGCCAGTTTCTTGGTGATCGTCTTGTCATTGACCAGACGCATCAGGCGCCGTGGATTGAGCTCGGCAATCAGGCGCAGGTTGCGCTCATTGATGCCCATGACGCCCTTCTTGCGCATGTTCTTCACGCGGGCCATCAGCGTGCTCATCGCTGGTCACTCTCACTGAGTTGACGAAACCGGCTGAGCTCTGACAGGCGCATCCCCATATAGCGGCCCATGAGCAAGCAAAGGCCCATGATCACCAACAGGAATTCCGGGAAATTATACATCAGGTATTCGACATAGGCGTTGCTCATGGCCAGATAGGTCACGCTGGCCACGGCGAGACTGCCCAGGCCCTGCTTGATCGCCTCGGTGCCGGAATATTCTTCCCAGACAATCGACATGCGTTCGATCGTCATGGTCAGGATCACCATCGGGAAGAGCGAGATGGACAGACCAATGCGCTGGCCGCTCTCTGCCATCAGGATGGTAATCGCAGACATGCACAGGACGATGAAGACCAGGACCACCGCAAGCCGCGGCACCAGGAGCAATTTCAACCGCTCAAGATAGAACCGCATGGCGAGGCCAAGCGCGATCAGGATCGTGAACAGG
>CBDUKI010000188.1:0-5341 GCA_965367765.1 uncultured Henriciella sp. | reverse complement strand
GTCAAGGCGCAGGACAATATGAGCGCCTTTGACCTCGGCCGCATTGCTGCGGTTGATCCATCTCGCCTGCTCGCCGCCAGCGATCCGCGTGGCACCGTCACGCCGAAAACGCTGGACGAGCTGATCGAGGACCGGGCCGCTCGCCTGCAGGTCTATCAAGATACCGATTATGCCCTGCAATACCGTCAGGCTGTCGCGCAGGTTCGCGCCCGCGAGAGCGAGCTGGACCTCGGCGACCGGCTGACCCGTGCGGTTGCGACCTATGCCTACAAGGTCATGGCCTACAAGGATGAGTATGAAGTTGCGCGCCTGTGGACCGATGGCACGTTCGACAAGCAACTGGCCGAGACCTTCAAGGGCGGCAAGATCTATTTCCATCTCGCCCCGCCCATCCTGTCGAAGAAGGATGCCGATGGCCACTTGCGCAAGAAGACGTTCGGGCCATGGATGAAGACCGGGTTCAATCTGCTCAAGCGGTTCAAGCGCCTGCGTGGTACCCGGCTTGACCCGTTCGGCTGGACCGAGGAACGCCAGCGAGAACGCGCCCTTCGCGACACCTATCTCGACACGCTGTCCCGGTTCACACGTGAGCTGACGCCAAGCAATCACCAGCTGGCCATAGCCATTGCCGAGGTGCCGGATGCCATTCGTGGCTATGGCCATGTCAAGGAAGCGGCAATGGACGAGGCCGAACAGGTTCTGGAAGAGCTGTGGGCTGGCTGGCCACAAGGTGACCTGCCGAGCACCCGCACGACACTGCTTGCGTCCTAGACCAGACTACATGGTCAGGCGCAGGTCAGAGATCGAGGTGGCGATCGCCTTGTAAGCCTGGGCCAGTTCTGATCCGCTTTCCGGGCTGAAATAATATTCCGCGCCTGAGGCGCAGTATTTCAACACCTCCTGGCCCGCTTCCGGGGCCTGGAAGGCGATCGAGTAGACGACAATTCCCGTATCCTTGACGTTGTCGCAGATCTGTTTGGCCTGATAGGTCGAGCTGCCCTGCGAATTGTCCACGGTGGCGTTGAATGCCCCGTCCGTCATCAGGATCAGCGCCTTGGCCGTATCCTTTTCATTGTACGGCATGGGAGCAGATGCAGCCGGAAGGAACGAGGTCCATTTGGGCGACAGCATGTACCAACCCCATGCAACGCCGAGATGGCCAGCCGTCCCGCCGCTCGGGTCCAGCGAATTGATATAGGTATAGAGCGGCTCGCGCGTTGAGGTCAGCGGCACCGGCTCGGCATCGCGGCAGTCATCACGGTCCCAATAGGAGGCGGGCGTCATGTACGCGCTTTCGCCAGGGGCGGCATCGGAAAACTTTTCAGAACCTTTGCGCTGGAATACGCAGGTCGTCTGGTATTCGACGTCGACATATTTGTTGGCGTATTTGTCGTAATAGGTATGGGTCTGCGTGGTCGCTTCCCCGGTCACGATCTCATACAGGTCCCCGGCATTCATTGAATTATTGTACGAGACCATGGCCAGGCGCACATCATCCTCGCGCCCAACTGCCGGATTGAGCGGTAGTAACTGGTCAACGGCGACCACGGCGGCATCCTTGAGCGCGTCCATGCGGCTGCCTTTCATCGACCCGGACACGTCGAACACGAAGGCGACATCGACCTTGCCAATGCCATATTCGGACGCCGAGGAGACGCGGAACTTCAGTTCATTGATCCCGGCCAGGGCGGAAAGGGTTGTGGCCTGCGAACAAAGGGTCGTCGCCTTGATCGTCTGGGAGGTGATCGTAACCGTCGGGTTTACACAGCTCAGCGACCCTTCGTCAGAGTTCATGGCCGCAAGGAAATACTGGCTGAGATAGGCTTTTACCTCATCATCCGTGCTGCCGGCCTGCATATCGCGGCCAGAGGCGATAACAGCTGAATCCAGCGTGTATTGCGCTTTGGTTTTCTTGGTTGTGACCAACTGGAAGTCGATGGCGAAGCCAGCCACAATCATCAGCGGGATCGCTGCAATGCCGAGGATGATCATCATCTGGCCCGAATTGTCGTCGTGCAGGCGTTTCAACCTGTTCAGAATGCTGCTGCCCATGGTCAAATACCCCTCTGGTACCTTGCTCCAAGCCCCCGATTATGAGCGCCAGCCCTTGCCGAAGCATTGGCTGGCGCCGTGAATTTTCCCCCTGTCCGGCAAGCGCCGGTTAACCTTGGCGGCTAGTAGCTGATACGCAGATCGGAGATCGACACGGCGATGGCCTGGTAGGCCTCTGTCAGCTCCGCACCATTTTCCGGCGTGAAAGCGAATTCAGGGGCGCTGGCGCAATAGGCCAGGACGTCCTTGCCTTCGTCCGGGGCTTCGAAGGCGACCGTATAGATGATGATCCGGCCATTATCTTTCATCGCATCACACACAGCGCGCGCCTGGGTATCGGAATCGCCCTGTTCGCTTTCGAAGGCGGCGCGGTTGAATGCCCCGTCCGTCATCAGGATCACGGCCTTGATAGAGTCGCGCTCATTATAGTTCAGGGGGGCCGAAGTGCCGGTGAAGATGGATTGCCATGGCTGGGCAATCAGATACCAGGACCAGGCAACGCCCTGCTGGCCGGCCGTCCCGCCACCCGTGCGCAGGCTGGTCACATAATTGTCCAGCTTGGTGCGGTTATTGGTCAGCGCCAGCGATTCTGTAGAGGGGCAATCGGATGTGCCATATTCTCTCCAGCGATCCCGGTCATCGTCCCAGATGGCATAGCCAGCCGCCAGATAGCCATATGGGTTGGTGGCTTCTTCACCGGCGTTGTAGATCGGATGATCGGCATCCTGGATGTCGCTCTTCGGCGTGATCGGTGCCGGATGGCCAGCAACTGTGTCGGTTGGCGCAAAGTCAGAGAACTTGTTGACGCCTGGGCGCTCCCAGACACAGGTAGAGGTCACTGTGCGGCTGACCGGCTCGCTGACCTCGACCTCATCATAGACATCGACTTCAACATCCTGCCATTCATAGTGACAGGTTTCACGGTCTTCCCATTTGCGGCAGCTGCCATTGCGGCGATAGCGCGTGCAGACCCGCTCGGTTTCGCAGGTTTCGACCTGCTGGCGCTCGGTTCTTGTACCGACTTTCTCCCAACGTGTGTAATTGTTGATGGCGTGATAGGTGCGTTCCTCGGCCAGGCCGGTGACATCTTCGAAATAGTCGCCTGCATTGACCATGGAATTGTACGACATCATGGCGATGCGCACTTCTTCCGTGGCCGAGCCACCACCCACAGGCAGCAGCGTATCGAGTGCATCCTTGGCCGCATCCTTGAGATGGACGATCCGGTCATTCGTGGCCATTGAGCCGGACACGTCGAACATGAAGGCGACGTCGAGCTTGCCAATGCCCCAGGTCGAGGCGGTGCGAACGCGGAACCCCATCTTGTCGTGACCGACAATCTTCATCAGGCTGGTATCCTGGTAACACAGAACGTCCAGGTTGATGTCCTTTGTCCCTTCCGGGAAGGAAATGTCGACGTCGCCGCAGCGCAGCGTCTCACCAATGGTGGCCAGCTGGGCTTCGACATAATTGTTGACCGTAACACGGATCTCATCCTGGGTCTTGTTGGCCTGCATGGCACGTGCTCCGGCCAGCACAGCGGAGTCCATGACCATCTGAACCTTGTTCTTGCGCGTCGTCGTCATCTGGAAGTCGATGGCAAAGCCCGCGACACTGATGATCGGAATGATCGACAGGCCGAAAATCATGGCGACATTGCCGTTCTTGTTTCGCGCCAGTCGCTGAAGGAGGGTCAGCTTTTCCTGCCGTTGCGTCATCTAAAGTCTCCGTGGTCCACACCCAGTATCGGCGAAATCTAGCAAAACAGCGTTTAATTCTGGTTGGGATGGAGGGGGCAATTGCATCGGTCTGTTTCAGGTTTCGCTAACCAAGAATCCTGTGCATGCGCGTAAATGATGGCTGGACTTTCCGCGCCGAGTCGGTGAATCCGGAAAGCCATGCGACAGTATTTGGACCTGCTTCAGGATATTCTCGATAATGGTGTGGCGCGCGGTGACCGGACCGGCACCGGCACGCTGGGTGTGTTCGGTCGCCAGATGCGGTTTGATCTGCAAGACAGTTTCCCGCTGTTGACCACCAAGAAGCTGCACCTGCGCTCGATCATCATCGAACTGCTCTGGTTTCTGAAGGGCGATACGAATATTGCCTACCTCAAGGAAAATGGCGTCTCGATCTGGGATGAATGGGCCGATGAGAAGGGCGATCTTGGCCCGGTTTATGGCAAGCAGTGGCGCAGCTGGTCCGCACCTGACGGGCGGGTTATCGACCAGATCCAGTGGGTGCTGGACGAGATCAGGACCAATCCGAACTCGCGGCGGTTGATCGTCTCGGCCTGGAACCCGGCGGATGTAAACGAGATGGCGCTTCCGCCATGCCATTGCCTGTTCCAGTTCAATGTCATGGCGGGTCGGCTGAACTGCCAGCTCTATCAGCGCTCGGCCGATGTCTTCCTGGGTGTGCCGTTCAATATTGCCTCCTATGCCTTGCTGACCATGATGATGGCGCGCGCCACCGGCCTGCAACCCGGCGAGTTCGTGCATACGCTGGGCGATGCGCACCTCTACTCGAACCATCTTGAACAAACCCGCCTGCAGCTGACGCGCACCCCCTTTGCGCCGCCGCGCATGTTGCTCAATCCTGACAAGACCGACCTGTTCGGCTGGACCTATGAGGATTTCGAGCTGGTCGACTATCAGGCCCACAAGCATATCAAGGCCCCCGTCGCGGTCTGATCCGCACGGGCAATTTGGTTTACCATCGCTGCGGGGCGTGCCAGTATGAGGCTGGGGCAGGGGAAGGCCTGTCCGGCATTCTCAGAAGGGGAAAGTTGAGATGAGCGATGCGAGTTTCCAGAACTTCCTGGTCGGTGGCCTGCTGGTCCTGATTGGTGCGGTCGTGTTCATGGCATGGAGCGTCTGGCGCTATGTTGATCGTGAGCGCGACATGGAGAAGGCCTCCCTGGAGGGGGTGGGCCACGAAATGCGGATCAACCTGCAGCGCCTGATCGCCGAGCTGAGCGCCGTCGCGCGCGGCGAGGTGCGCATGCCCAGCGACCTGATGCCGATGTCCTTTCCGCAACTTAAATCGGTGCTGTCGCGCCCGGTCGAGTCTTCTCACCTGGCGCTCAGCGTCATCCACGCATCCTATGAGGAAATCGATGCCCGCAAGCTCGACATGCGGACCTGCCTGGCCGAGGGGGAGGATGTCAGCCTGCCGCTTGAGGCTGCGATTACCGCAATGATCAGCGCCCTTGGTACGCTATATCTGTGGGAGGAGCACAAGGGTCATGCGCCCGACGTCGCGCGCTCGACGCGGACTTGGGATGTGC
>CBDUKI010000187.1:0-5377 GCA_965367765.1 uncultured Henriciella sp. | reverse complement strand
AAAGAACGCCATCTGCCCCGGCAGCTGTCGGGCGACATTGGCGCTCAGCGGGTGATCCCAGTTGCTGACGATCAGCGTCCACACCACAGCTCCGGCATAGAGCACCAACAACACCGCCCACCAGGCGCGCCCGGCCCGGTTGAGACACCACCCAATCAGCGGCAGCACCATGTAGAACATCACCTCGATCTTCAGCGTCCACAGCGCCCCGTTGACCGCCCCGAAGCGCTGGCCGTCAAACAGGCCCGGCAAGTTTGGCGCAAGGAAGTTCGCAAATATGAGATTGGCCCAGGCATAGTGCCAGATCTCCCCCAGCGCCCCGGCCTGACCGCTGGTGATGATCAGCGATGCCAGCACCGGGATGAGGATGATCACCAGATAGGCCGGATAGAGCCGACGAAGGCGTTTCTCGCCATAGGTCCACAGCCCGCCTGAGCGCTCTAGCGAGCCGAAGACCAGCGCCCCGGAGACAATGAAAAAGCCCTGGATGGACAACTCCGCCAGGGCTGCAAACAGGGTCTCGGTTGACCCACCTGCTGAAATGCCGGTCAGGGCGATGGCATGATAGACAAACACCGTGCTGGCGAACGCCAGACGAAGAAAATCAAACCTGTTTACGCCAGCCACCATAATCCTGAGCTAGTGCCATCCGCGCCGGGCGACAAGTCGCAAAGAAAACGCCCGCCAGTTGGCGGGCGCTTTCCAGTCCGGTAGGAAGGGGAGATCACCGGGACTTGTCTGCCTTCGCCGACTTGCTGTAGGCTTTCATGGCGGCTTCGAGCTCTGCCAAGCTCATTTCGCCGTCATCGCCAGCCAGTTTCGTGAACTTCGCTTCGGCCTTTTCTGCGGTCACTTTGCCGCCAGCCGTCTTGTAAGCCACGTATTCAGCCTGCGTGACCGAGCCATTTGCATCGGCGTCGATCTTTTCGAAATACTCGGCGGCATTCCCCGCATGGGCTGCAGAGAACGAACCGAGCGCGACGAACACCGCAGAGCCGAGTGCAATCTTGAACTTGGTCATGTTGAAAATCCTTTGTCTTAGAAGGTGCAAGCGCCTCAGGGGTGGCGCACTACAGATGTAACTTCATTGCATGTTACATTTGTAGTTACAAATTTGTAACGGCACTTTCATTGACTTGAAATCACGCGCCCTGCAGGCCCAGATCGTGCATTCTGGTCAGCCAGCGCTCGACTTTTCTGGCAGACAGTTCGCCCGCTCCGCCCAGGATGGTATGATGGATCGGGCCAAAGCCCGACATGCCCAGCATGCCGCGTTCGAGCACTTTAAGCGCCCCTTCATCGAGCCAGGCCTTGTAGACAATGCCCGGCATGCCCATCGTCACGACCAGACGCGCTGACTTGCCCTTCATCATCTTGCGAGGCCACTTCGCCTTGCCGTCTGCCTCTGCCAGAAAGAAGCTGCCGCGCGCGGCCTGTTCGAAAAAAGCCTTGGTCTTGGCCGGTATCCCGCCAAGCCAGAGCGGGAAAATCAGGACCATATGATCAGCCTCGGCAATCTTCTTACGCTCTGTCAGGATCGGTTCAGCGGGCGGTGTCTCGAACGCCGTCGCCGATCCCAGGAGATCGACCTCCAGCTCACCGATATTGATCCGGCTGACCCCGAACCCACTGGCCCGGCAGCCGTCTTCATAGGCGTCACACAAGGCCCGCACCAACCGTTCGGTTGAGGGGTCGGGATGGCCATTGATAATGCAGACTGACTTGCTCATGGCGTGAACTTACATCCAAACCATGCGGATTTCATTCAGGGTTTTCCCTAGGGCCTACATCCTGAAGACGCCGAAACCGCGTTCACCCAGCGGCGCATTGAGCGCGGCTGACAGGGCAAGGCCCAGAACGCGTCGCGTATCGGCCGGGTCAATGATGCCATCATCCCACATGCGCGCAGTGGAAAAATATGGCGAGCCTTCGCGCTCGTACAGCTCGCGGATCGGGGCCTTGAACGCGTCTTCCTCGTCGGCGCTCCAGTCTTCACCGCGCCGTTCCATGCCGTCGCGCTTGACCGTTGCGAGCACTGAGGCTGCCTGTTCGCCGCCCATCACCGAGATGCGTGCATTCGGCCACATGAACATGAAACGCGGGCTATAGGCGCGCCCACACATGCCATAATTACCCGCACCAAATGAGCCGCCGGTCACAACCGTCAGCTTGGGCACAGATGCCGTCGCCACCGCTGTGACCATCTTGGCCCCGTCCTTGGCGATGCCACCTGCCTCATATTTCGATCCGACCATGAAGCCGGTAATGTTCTGAAGGAAAAGCAACGGAATGCGGCGCTGGTCAGCCAGCTCGATGAAGTGCGCGGCTTTCTGCGCGCTCTCGCTGAACAGGATGCCATTATTCGCCAGAATGGCGATGGGCATGCCGTACAATTTGGCAAATCCGCAAACCAGCGTGTCGCCATACAGTTTCTTGAACTCGTGGAACTCAGACCCGTCGACCAGTCGTGCAATGATCTCGCGCGCATCGTATGGCTCGCGGGCATCCTGCGGGATCAGGCCGTACAGCTCGCTGGCATCATAGAGCGGCTCCAGGGGCTCGCTCAGCCCCACCGTGTCGGGCTTGGGCACGTGCAAGGTCCGCACGATGGAGCGCACAATCGCCAGCGCATGGTCATCAGAGGCGGCATAATGGTCAGCCACGCCGGACTGGCGGGCATGGACATCGGCCCCGCCCAGGTCTTCAGCCGAGATCACCTCCCCGGTGGCAGCCTTCACCAGCGGTGGCCCACCCAGGAAGATCGTGCCCTGCTTGCGCACAATGATCGTCTCGTCAGACATCGCCGGCACATAGGCCCCGCCCGCTGTGCACGAGCCCATGACCGCCGCAATCTGTGGAATGCCCTGGGCACTCATCTGCGCCTGATTGTAGAAGATACGGCCAAAATGCTCCCGATCCGGGAACACTTCAGACTGGTGCGGCAGGTTCGCGCCGCCTGAATCAACCAGGTACACGCAGGGCAGCCGGTTTTGCAGGGCAATTTCCTGCGCCCGCAAATGCTTCTTCACCGTCACCGGGAAATACACCCCGCCCTTCACCGTCGCATCGTTGCAGACGATCATGCATTCGCGCCCTTCGATCCGGCCAACACCGGTGATCAGGCCCGCGCCGGGGGCTTGCCCATCATACATGCCATTGGCGGCCAGGGCGCCGACTTCCAGGAAGGGCGTGCCAGGGTCGAGCAGTTTCTCAACCCGTTCGCGCGGCAGCAGTTTTCCCCTTGAGACATGGCGTTCACGGGCCCGCTCTGGCCCGCCCAGAGCCGCTTCGGCGGTTTTCTCCTGCAACTCATCCAGCAAGGCCTGCATGGCGCGTCGATTCGCGCCATAGACTGGACTGGCCGTATCCAGTGTCGATTTCAAAACAGGCATCTGCCTCACCCCGCCAGCGGTTCTTGTTTCAATCTTCCCAGCCTTACTCAGCGCCGTTGGCTCTGTCATCCCGCGCCCTGTGTAAAACGCCTATAGGCCCCCTCCCCTTTTCGCCCCAATTCTTGCATAGAAGACAGTGTATGGAGGCGACACAATGGCATTATTCGGCGGCATGACCTTGGATGTGATCCCGGAACTCGCCTCGATTCCATTTCTTGCCAATGTTCCAAAACGGGCGCTGAAAGCGGCAGGCCGGGACGCTTGCTGGTTCTCCCTCCCCGCCGGCTGGCCGCTTTTCCATGCGGGCGACAAATCCGATTCGATCTATTTCGTGCTGTCCGGTTCGCTTGGCGCGTTCAAACTGATGCCTGATGGCCGGTCGGAATTTGTCGGCCACATCCGCGCCGGGGAGCCGGTCGGCGAAATGGCCATGTTCCAGGGCGGCATCGATATCGATGGTGACGGCGAACCTGATGACGTCACCCATTCTTCCTCGGTCTACGCCCTTCGCGACACCGAAATCCTGCAAATGTCGCGGCAAGGCTTTGACCGGCTGACCCGGGCCGAGCCGGAAATCCTGACCGCGATGATCCGCTTGATGCTGTCTCGCCTGCGTGACGGCCCGAAGCAGGACCGGCGCACCGCGCCGAAAGTCTTTGCCCTAGTCGCCACCTCGCCGACAATTGACCTGCAATTGCGCGCCGAGGCGTTGCAGGCTTCGCTGGCCCGGCTTGGCGTCAAGGCGCGGATCGTTGACGAGGCTGAAGGTGACGACAAGCCCGTCCAGTTCTTTGACGAGATCGAGGCGACGCATGACATTGTCATCTTCACCTCCGCGATTGGCGACAATGCCTGGTATCGCCTGTCGATCCGCCAGGCCGACCGGATCTGGGTTGTGGCCCGCGCCGATGCGCGCCCGTCCTATCCATTGCTGCCGGAAGACCGGTCCCCGGCCCAGTCGCTGAAACTGGTCGACGTCCTGCTCATTCACCATGGCCGCGAGCGCAAGGCCTCTAAACCGTCCGACTGGCTCGAAGCCTCGGGCGGGGCGCGGGTGTTCCACTGGAATGCCGTAGCCGGGCATGACTGTGACCGCCTGGCACGCACGATTGCCGGGCGCTCGGTCGGCATTGTCCTGTCTGGCGGCGGGGCACGCGCCTACGCTCATATTGGGGTGGTGCGGGCAATGCGCGAAATGGGCATACCGATCGACTTTGCTGGCGGCACGTCGATGGGCGCGGTGATCGCGGCCTGTGTCGCGATGGGCTGGAGCGATGACGAGATCGACCAGCACATCCGCAAGGCCTTCGTCTCATCCAACCCGCTGGGCGACTGGAACCTCCCCGTCGTCGGCATGGTCCGCGGCAAGCGGGTCGACCGTCGCTTGAAAGAACACTTCGGCGAGGCCGAAATCGGTGAGCTTGAAATGCCGTTCTTTGCCGTCTCGGCCAACCTGACAGACGGGACATATCGGGTGCACCGTCGCGGCCTGTTGCGCCAGGCCCTGCGCGCCAGCATTTCCCTACCCGGCATCCTGCCACCCGTCGTCGATCGCGGCGAGGTCCTTGTCGATGGCGGCGTTCTGAATAATTTCCCCGCCGACATCATGCGCGAGATTCAGCGTGGCTTCGTCGTCGGCTCCGATGTGACCCGTGTGTCGAAAGGCCTGATTGCCGAGGATTTCATCAATCCACCCGGCTTCTTCAGCTGGGTGACACGGCACGGCTTTTCCAGCGCTCCGCCAATTGCTGGCCTGTTGATGCGCACCGCCACCCTGCGCCAGACACCCGGCGCGCGACGTGAACTGGTCGACGTGCTTGTCCTGCCCTCAATCGAAGATATCGAGCTGCGCGACTGGAAAGCCTATGACCAGGCCGTCGAGGCCGGCTATATCGCCGCCAAGGCCGCCCTGAAACAGACCGACCTGATAGCCCTTTGTTGTGCGCCGAACGAAGCGGCTGAATCCGAAGCCTAGCCCGTCTCGC
>CBDUKI010000186.1:0-5415 GCA_965367765.1 uncultured Henriciella sp. | reverse complement strand
GGCCCCATTGGCAATGTATTGCAGCGGCGTCTTCACCCCGCCGCCATAAGTGTACACATAGGCCAGTTTTGCCCCGGCGCTGGGCCGCGGCACATGACAGCGCGGATTGGCATCCACTGTTTCAAGCGCAGCGGGCATGGCACTGAAAACGAGATTAGGCTGGCCGGTGGCGACCTCGCCCAGCTTCACGCTTGGCATGCGCTCATCAACCACCATCACGGTATCCGGCGCGATCCTTTCGCCGCCGCCTTCGGTCGCGAGCGGGTCACACCCGGCCAGCAATCCCATGGCCGCAAAGGCAAGCGTGATGTTTCGCATTGGTCCCCCCAAACAGATTAACCCGCCCCTGAACTAACAGGCGCGGGTTAAGATATGCTGGAAAGGGCCGGTAAAACTGGCCAGACTATCGCCTAGTAGCGATAGTGCTCCGGCTTGAACGGACCTTGCTGCGGCACGCCAATATAGTCGGCTTGGGCCTCGGTCATCTCGGTCAGTTTGGCGCCGACCTTGGCGAGGTGCAGGCGGGCCACCTTCTCGTCGAGGTGTTTGGGCAGAACATAGACCTGGTTCTTGTATTCATCGCCCTTGGTCCACAGTTCGATCTGGGCCAGCGTCTGGTTGGTGAAGCTGGCAGACATGACGAAGCTCGGGTGGCCGGTGGCATTGCCGAGGTTGAGCAGGCGACCTTCAGAGAGCAAGATCATCCGGTTGCCGGATGGCATCTCGATCATGTCGACCTGGTCCTTGATATTGGTCCACTTGTGGTTCTTCAGCGCGGCGACCTGGATCTCATTATCGAAGTGACCAATATTGCCGACGATCGCCATGTCCTTCATCTCGCGCATGTGCTCGATGCGGATGACGTCCTTGTTGCCGGTGGTGGTGATGAAGATGTCTGCACTGGCAACTTCGTCTTCCAGCGTGGTGACCTCGAAGCCGTCCATGGCGGCCTGCAGGGCACAGATCGGGTCGATCTCGGTAACCTTCACGCGGGCACCGGCGCCGCGTAGTGAGGCCGCAGAACCCTTGCCAACATCGCCGTAGCCACACACGACGGCGACCTTGCCGGCCATCATCGTGTCGGTGGCGCGGCGAATGCCGTCAACCAGCGATTCCTTACAGCCATACTTGTTGTCGAATTTCGACTTGGTGACACTGTCATTCACGTTGATGGCCGGGAATGGCAGGTGGCCTTTTTCCATCATCTGATAGAGGCGGTGCACACCGGTCGTGGTCTCTTCAGAGACGCCCTGAATGGCGTGGCGCTGCTTGACGAACCAGCCCGGGCTTTCCTTCAGGCGTTTCTTGATCTGCGCGAACAGGGCCTCTTCTTCCTCGGAGGTCGGGTTCTCGATCAGTTGGGTCTCGCCTTCTTCAACACGCGCGCCGAGCAGGATGTACAGCGTTGCATCGCCGCCATCATCGAGGATCATGTTGGCTGTGCCTTCCTCGAAGTGGAAAATACGGTCGGCAAAGTCCCAATACTCTTCCAGCGTTTCGCCCTTGTGCGCGAAAACAGGTACACCACCTTCGGCAATCGCGGCGGCGGCGTGGTCCTGGGTCGAGAAGATATTGCATGAGGCCCAGCGCACGTCAGCGCCCAGCGCCGTCAGCGTTTCGATCAGCACGGCCGTCTGGATCGTCATGTGCAGGGAACCGGCAATGCGTGCGCCTTTCAGAGGCTGGGCTGCGCCATACTCCTCGCGTGTCGCCATCAGGCCCGGCATTTCGGTTTCGGCAATCGCAATTTCCTTGCGACCAAATTCCGCCAGCGAAATATCCGCGACAGCGTAATCCTTAGTCATATCAACGATCCTTTATATGATATTTTCGAGCCGTCTATAACAGCTACTGACTGAATTGGAAGAGCCAATTCCCGTGCAAGTTCCGCGCCTGCCGCAATTGTGCCCCAGATGCAGGGAAAAGAATCACAGCAAAGTCATGTGGCATTCATGCAACAAGCGCTTATAGTAACCATAGTAGAGTCCGATGGAGGTTCCCATGATCCGCACTCTGACCGGCATCGCCCTGGCGATGAGCTTGCCACTCTGCACTGTCTTCCCGGCTCAGGCCGATGAGGATGAGATTGTCCGCCTGCCGACCAGCGGGGAAGTCCGCAGTCGCGAGGTTCGCGATCGGGTCAAGGCCGATCGCCTGAAACCGGCGGGCGGCCTGTTTGTCAGTTTTGATACAGACAATAGCGGTACCATCAGCCGGGCGGAAATCGCCATCGGCATCCGCAAGGCCTTTACCGCAGCCGATGCCAACGGCGATGGCGAACTGACCGCACTGGAACAGCAGGCCTGGGCCTCTGGCCTGCCGACGCGCGACGACACATTGGCCAATCCGGTCCGCTTCGATCCCAATCTCGACCGCATTGTCAGCCTTGATGAGTTTACCACGGTGATCCAGTCCATTGGCGGGGACTATGCCGATGAAGTGACCGGCGACATTGTCGTGGCCAGCCTGAAAGCGCTGGAACCCGAGCGCCGCCGCGGCCTCGGCCTGCCCGGCCTCTCCCGTCCGGACCGCAGCGGCTCCTGAGCCGGACCCTCGCAGACTGCATCCGACATCAAAAAGCCAGGCGCGGGCCTACCGCTTCTGTTCCAAGGCCGCTAAACCTTCTGTCCAGTTCGGAAGGAATCACCCATGCCCAGCGCGCCGCTCAATACGAACAGCCATCTCTACCTGATTGATGCCAGCGCCTATATCTTTCGCGCCTATCACGCACTGCCGCCGCTGACGCGGGCCAGTGACGGCCTGCCGGTCGGTGCCGTCAGCGGGTTTTGCAACATGTTGTGGACGCTGCTCGAAGACCTGAAGGGCGATGAGCGCCCGACCCATTTTGCCTGTGTGTTCGACAAATCCTCCTACACGTTCCGCAATGAGATGTATCCCGAATACAAGGCCAATCGCAGCGAAACGCCGGAAGACCTGGTGCCGCAATTCCCGCTGGTGCGCGAGGCCGCGATTGCCTTTCACACCCACGCGCTGGAGCAGGAAGGCTTTGAGGCAGACGACCTGATCGCAACCTATGCGCGCGAGGCCGAGGCCAAGGGCGCGCGCGTCACCATCGTCTCGTCCGACAAGGACCTGATGCAGCTGGTCAGCGACCGCATCCACATGCTCGACACGATGAAGAACAAGGACATTGCCCGCGATGAAGTGTTCGAGAAGTTCGGCGTTGGCCCCGACCGGGTGATCGACATCCAGGCGCTGGCCGGCGACAGCGTCGACAATGTGCCCGGCGCCCCCGGCATCGGCGTCAAGACGGCCGCGCTGCTGATCAATGAATATGGCGATCTTGACCAGTTGCTGGCCCGTGCCGAGGAGATCAAGCAGCCCAAGCGCCGCCAGACCCTGATTGACCATGCCGACCAAATCCGCCTGTCGCGCGCCCTGGTCACGCTGAAAGATAACGTGCCGGTCGAGATCCCGGTTGAAGACCTTGCTGTTGCCGACCCGGACCCGGCCACGCTGCTGAACTTTCTCGAGAAGATGGAATTTCGCACGATCACCCGCCGGGTGCGCGAGACCTTCGAGATGGAAGGCACGCTGGACGAAGCCACCGCCGACGAGCCGGTGCAGATTGATCGCAGCGCCTATACCTGCATACGCGACGTGGCGAGCCTGGAAGACTGGATCGCGCGCGCCCGCGCCCAGGGCTATGTCGCGGTCGATACAGAGACCGATGCCCTCGATGCTCATGAGGCGGGCCTGGTCGGCATCTCGCTGGCGGTTGCGCCGAACGAAGCCTGCTATATCCCGCTCGCCCATATTGACCCGGACAGCAATGGCGATGGCGATATGTTCGGCGCCGACCCGCCGCGCCAGGTCCAGATGCAGGCCGCGCTCGACGCCCTCAAGCCCCTGTTTGAGGATGATGCTGTCCTGAAGATCGGCCAGAACCTGAAATATGATGTCAGCGTGCTGGCCCGTTATGGCATTCGCCTCGCCCCGATTGACGACACGATGCTGCTCAGCTTCGTGCTCAATGCCGGGGCACACCAGCACGGCATGGATGAGTTGGCGGAACGCTATTTCCACCACACTCCGCTCGCCTTCAAGGATGTTTGCGGCACCGGCAAAAAGCAGATCACGTTTGACCGGGTGCCGCTCGACAAGGCCACCGAATATGCCGCTGAGGATGCCGACGTCACCCTGCGCCTGTGGCAGTTGTTCAAGCCGCAGCTGCACAAGGCGCACGTCACTACCGTCTATGAAACGCTGGAGCGCCCACTGGTCCAGGTGCTTGCCGACATGGAGGCCCATGGCGTCAAGGTTGATCGCGACCACCTCTCACGCCTCAGCTCGGACTTCGCCCAGCGCATGGCCGCGTTCGAGGCCGAGGCCTATGAACAGGCGGGGCGCGAGTTCAACATGGGCTCACCCAAGCAGCTAGGTGAAATCCTGTTCGACGAGATGGGGCTGGAAGGCGGCAAGAAGACCAAGACCGGCGCCTGGCAGACCGGGGCCGATGTGCTCGAAGACCTCGCCGCCGAGGGCCATGACCTGCCCAGGACCATTCTTGGCTGGCGCTCGCTGTCCAAGCTGCGCTCGACCTATACCGAGACGCTGCAACAGCAGATCAGCCCGCGCACCGGGCGCGTACACACCAATTACGGGATGACCGGGGCACAGACGGGCCGGCTGTCCTCGAACGATCCGAACCTGCAGAACATTCCGATCCGCACAGAGGAAGGCCGTAAGATCCGCGAAGCCTTCATCGCCGAGCCGGGCAATGTTCTGGTCAGCGCCGACTATTCTCAGATCGAGCTGCGCCTGCTGGCCCATATTGCCGGTATCGATGCGTTGAAAGACGCCTTCCACAAGGGGCTGGACATTCACGCCATGACAGCCAGCGAGATGTTCGGCGTGCCAATCGAGGGCATGGACCCGATGATCCGGCGGCGCGCCAAGGCGATCAATTTCGGCATCATCTACGGCATTTCCGCCTTCGGCCTGGCACGCCAGCTGTCGATCCCACGTGATGAGGCCGGCGCCTATATCAAGACCTATTTCAAGCGCTTCCCTGGCATCAAGGCCTATATGGACGAGACGAAAAAGTTCGCCGCCGAGCATGAGCGGGTCGAGACCATCTTCGGCCGCGTGCTGCACCTGAAGGGCATCAATTCCAAGGGGCCACAGCGCGGCTTTGCCGAACGCCAGGCCATCAATGCGCCGATCCAGGGCTCCGCCGCAGACATCATCAAGCGCGCGATGATCCAGATGCCAGACGCCCTGACCGAAGCGGGCCTTGGCGCCAAGATGCTGCTACAGGTGCATGACGAACTGATCTTCGAATGCCCAGAAGACGAGGCTGAGGCGCTGATCAATACCGTCAAGACCACAATGGAGCGCGCGCCACTCCCCGCCCTGCAACTCAGCGTTCCCCTGATCGTCGACGCCCAAGCC
>CBDUKI010000185.1:0-5421 GCA_965367765.1 uncultured Henriciella sp. | reverse complement strand
AACGGCGTGGCGCTGTTATCCAGCGACGAACTGGATGACGAGACAGCCGGCGCGATTGCCGAATTATCCGAAACGACTGCAGGCATCAAGATCAAGCTGTATGACAAGCGTGCGGCGCTGGTGGATCTTGGTAAGCACTTGGGCATGTTCAAGGACACGACTGTACTGGAAGCCGGCGAATCCCTGAAAGAGCTATTGCGAGGCGTAGATGGCAGCAGCATCGGACCGCCAGGCCGCCGAGAAGGCTGAGCCAGGGTTTAGTGCCGCCGATCAGCAGAAGCTGGGCGATCAGCTATGGCGGCTGAACAACCTGTACTGGATCACTGACAAGGCAGGTCAGCGCGTCAAGTTCAAGATGAACTGGGCGCAGCAGTTGCTGTACCGCAATATGTGGTATCTCAACGTGGTCCTGAAAGCCCGCCAGCTGGGCATGAGCACGTTCATTCTGATCTACATCCTGGATACGTGCCTGTTCAATTCCAACGTTCGTGCCGGCGTCATCGCGCACAGCAAGGAAGACGCTCAAGTCCTATTCCGGGACAAGATCAAGTACGCCTACGACAACCTGCCGGAAGAATTGCGCCAGGCCAGGGGCGCGGACACGCGGACGGCCGGCGAGATACTGTTCAGCAATAACAGCTCGATACGTGTGGCGACATCGGTTCGATCGGGCACGCTGCAGATTCTGCATGTGTCTGAGTTCGGCAAGATATGCCGCAAGTATCCTGACAAGGCGCGTGAAATTGTGACCGGCTCGTTTGAGGCGGTGCATCCGGGCCAGATGATCTTCATAGAGAGCACGGCCGAAGGACGAGAGGGCCGGTTCTTCGATATGTGCCAGGAAGCCAAGGCGCTTGCTGACGCGCAGAAGGAACTGGGCCAGCTGGATTACAAATTCCACTTCTATGCCTGGTGGAAGCATCCAGACAACGTGCTGGACCCGACCAATATCCTGCTGTATCCGCCGCTCAAGCGGTACTTTGAGGAACTGCAGGCCAAGCACGGCATTCGCCTGACCAACGGGCAGAAGGCATGGTACGCGGCCAAGTCCAAGACGCTGGGCGATGATATCAAGCGCGAGCATCCGAGTACGGCGGATGAGGCGTTTGAGGTCACGATTGAAGGCGCCTACTTCGGCCAACAGATCACGAAAGCGCGCCAGGAAGGGCGCATTTGCTCGGTCCCGCATCAGGACGGCTACATGGTCGATACCTGGTGGGATCTGGGTATCAACGATACCTGCGTTATCTGGTTTACGCAGACCATCGGCATGGAAGTCCGTGTTATCGACTACTACGCCAACAGCGGCGAGGGTCTGCAGCACTATGTAGACCTGCTGCGGGAGAAGGGCGAGAAGCAGGGGTATCGCTACGGCGAGCACGTCTGGCCACATGATGGCGGTCATCTTGAGTTCGGTACAGGCAAGACCCGGCAGGATCAGGCTGGCGACATGGGCTTGCGCGTCTCTGTTCTGCCGCGCGGCGACCTGCAGGACGGCATTGAGGCGACCCGCAACTTCCTCTCGATCTGCTGGTTTGACGAGGAAAAGACCGACGAGGGCCTGACCGCCCTGGAATCCTACCGCAAGGACTGGGATGAGAAGCTTGGCACCTGGAAGCGCACGCCGCTTCATAACTGGGCCAGTCATCCGGCAGACGGCTTTCGCACGCTGGCCATTGGCCACAAAGAACGGATGACGGTCAGGAAATCACGCGCGGCAAAGCCGGTTACGCCGCGATCCCAACAAGTTCGGAGAGCGTTTACATGAGTGTTACCGACGAGATGGTCGAACTGCTGTGCCGCTACATTGGCGTTTACGCCAAGCGTGGTGTGCTGCCGCAGGAAAACGGCTACGGCGTCGAGGTCTACTGGTCGCAGCGCAATCTTGGGAAGGTAAGACTTTGTTTTGCGACGAAGGACAATCTGGCGATATCCCTCGATGTGAAGTTGCAGGACATGGCGGAGCACGGCGCCAGTTATATCGACGCCACGATGGAGCGCCTGACCAATCAACTGGACGATGCCCGCAAAGAGCGCCAGCGCATGAAGCGCAAGGGCATTACCAATATGCCGAAGATTATCCAAGAAACTGACGTGCATCATGCGATGCGCCTGGCGATGAATGAGAGTCTGCACTGATGCAAGCGGCTGGCCTGAAACCGCCTGAGTATAAAGGGCGGGGGTTGCTCAATGTGATGAGCAATGCCGAAATGGTCGAGGCCGAGCGCAAGGCGGCAGAAGAAACCCAATCCCAGCCGTACATCACTGGACTGTCGGCCTACTTGAATCACCGCTGGCAGACAGCGCGCGATGCCAAGCAGCCGATAGAACGCCGGTTGCTGGACTGCCTGCGACGCCGCAAGGGCGAATACGATCCAGACAAGCTGGCGGCCATCCAAGCGACTGGCTTGTCAGAAATCTACATGATGCTGACCAGCATCAAGTGCCGGGCGCTGGAATCCTGGATATCCGACATCCTTCTGCCTGGTGACGAGCAGCCCTGGGAGATTGAGCCTACGCCAATCCCAGAATTGCCAGGCCACATCGAGCAGCAGATACAGGCCAAGGTGGCCTACGAGGCTGCCGCAATGGCGCAGATGGGTCAGGTTATTCCGATCCCTGACATTGAAGCCCGCATTCAGTCGATCAAGGATGAGCTGAATGACCGCATGAAGGCGGAGGCGCAGCGCCGTGCCGACCTGATGACCGACAAGATCGGCGATCAGCTTGAGGAAGGCGACTGGGAGCATGCGCTGCGGGAGTTCATCAGCGACATCGCCACTTACCCGACCGCGTTCCTTAAGGGTCCGGTGATTCGTCGGCGCAAGGTGATGAGCTGGAAGCCGCGTGAAGGCAAGTGGATGCCGGTTGTGACCACGAAGCTGGTGCCGGTCTTCTATCGCATCTCGCCGTTCGATGTTTATCCGAGTCCCAGCAGCCGGTCAGTGAATGATGGCGGCATGTTTGAGCGCCATCGCCTGCGCCACAAGGATCTGCAGAGCATGAAGGGCGTGCCGGGGTATGACGATGCTGCCATTGACATGGTGATATCGGAATACTCGGTAGGCGGTCTTCGGGAATGGCTATCAGGTGATATCACTCGCGCACGCTTGGAAGGGCGTCAGAACGAGTACCTGGAAACGGCCGATACCATCGATGCCCTGGAGTTCACAGGCCGCATCCCTGGCAAGTTGCTGCGCGAATGGGGCGTTGAGAACGTACAGGACAACATGGAATACGACGCAAATGCCTGGATGATCGGCAATTATGTCATCCGTGCCGTCCTGAATGATGACCCGCTGGGCCGTCGCAACTATTACTCAGCCAGCTTTGAGCAGGTTCCAGGCTCAATCTGGGGTCAGTCGCCGCCCGAAATCATGGCGGACCTGCAGGATATGTGTAACGCAGCCGCGCGCTCGCTGCAAAACAACATGGCCTTTGCCTCTGGCCCAATGGTTGAGGTTGAGGTCGATCGACTGGCGCCTGGCGAGTCGGTAACAGAAGTGACGCCTTGGCGCGTCATTCAGACAAACACCGATCCGAATTCGTCAGGGAACAAGCCTTCCATTCGGTTTTTCCAGCCGAACATGCACGCCGATGTGCTGATTAAGGTCTATGACCACTTCGCGCGGCTGGCTGACGAGTACACGGGCATTCCGGCCTACACCTATGGCGATCCGTCTGCCGGTGGCGCTGGCCGCACGGCGTCTGGTCTGTCGATGCTGATGACCGCCGCCAGTCGCGGCATCAAGAAGGTTATCTCGCACATCGATGGCCCAATTGAGCAATCCGTCAAGCGCATCTACGAATACAACATGCTCTATGACGAGGATGATGAGATCAAGGGCGATGTGATGGTGAAGGCCAAGGGCTCTCGCAGCCTGATTGCCAAGGAACAGATGGCTATCCGTCGCAACGAATTCCTGCAGCAGACCGCCAACCCGCTGGACTTCCAGATTATGACCCCGCAGGGCCGCGCCGAAGTGTTGCGCGCAGCCGCTGCCTCGCTGGAGCTTGAGGTAGACAAGGTGGTGCCGGATCAAGTCATGCAGCAGATGCAGCAGGCCATGATGGCGGAAGTGCCGCAGGCTGGTGCTCCGCAACCCGGTATGGGCCAGGAGCTTGACCCGGCCGGCAATCCGGTGGCAGGGCAGGATATGGCGTTGTTTCAGGGGGCGGCGTGATGCTTCTGGAGCATATTGAAAGGCTCGCCAAAATTCTGGATGAGGCGCCGGTTCCCGATCCCACGTTCCTGATATTGCCCAATGGCGTGGTCATCAAGGAAGGCGAATACGGCTATCTGGACGAAGACTGTAACTGGGTACGATTGCCTGATGGCGCTGTTGCTCAGTACAGGGCATTTACATGGAGTGCGGCGTGACGGTCATCGACCTGGCCGCGAAGCGCGCAGAGAAGACGCCTCATCTTGAGGGCAAGGCTCGCTGCATCGCGTGCCAGCACGAATGGGAACACTGCGTGCCCAAGGTGCGACGAGCTGTCGGTGGACTGCCCGGAATGCAGCCTTAATAAAGGCGCATTTATCGCAGAAGTGTTGCATGAAGAAGATCATTGGACATGCGACTGCGGAAATATTCTGTTTTGTCACACCCCAGAAGGCGCGTATTGCCCGAATTGCGGGCTGTCGCATGATTTTGAATCATAGGAGACACAGTAATGCGAACCGAAGACATGACAGTCGGCCAGATCCAGGCCGGCGAGACGAATAGCGGCGGCTTCCCGTTCAAGACGGTGAAATTCAGTGCCACGGTCGATCTGGCCAGTGTTGCGGCCAACGTGAGCGCCGAGCAGAACGTGACGATTGCCGGCATCAAGTCCGGCGACATCCCGGTCCACCTGAACGCGGCGGCCGGCACGGCAACACTGATGGTCTATCCGCAGCGGTGCGGCGCGGACAATACGCTGACCGTCCGCTGCCTGAACCCGACTGCCTCACCGATCGATCATACGGGTGCGACGATGGTAGTCACCTGCCTGCGTCCGGTGACACGGCTGTAATCCATGAGTTTCAAGACGCCTGACGACAAGACCCTCCAAGCCCTTTTTCGGCTGCAGCGCGATGCAGACTGGCAAACCGTGGAGCGATGGCTGTCAGGCGTACTGGCTGAGCAGGACGTGAATAATCGCGTTCTGATCGGCGAACGACTTCACCAAGGACAAGGTAGCGCGCAAGTTCTGGCCTTCGTGCTGGATCAGGCGCGTACAGCGGGCGATACGTTTAACAAGCGTATGCGTCCGCGTCCGGCTGCAACCGCTATCTAGCGCCCCTGCGGCAACCCTTCTGCTGGCTCCCGAAAGGCCCGGCACCTATCAACCCACGACTCCCGAACATGCGGCCCGCTTATGGCGGACCCCGACCTGTTGCGGCTCGGAGGTATGACACATGGCAATTCCGAAAGCAGT
>CBDUKI010000184.1:0-5429 GCA_965367765.1 uncultured Henriciella sp. | reverse complement strand
ATTTCCAAGGGCGAGCCGCTCTACAACCGCCAGGGCCAGCGCCGGACACTCTACCGGTCTGAGATTGATCGCAGGACGGACTGGAACACTTACCAGATTGATGGCCTGCCAAAGACCCCGATCTGCAATCCCGGGGCTGCCGCGATCGAAGCTGTCTTGCATCCGCCTGAAACTGATTATGTTTTCTTCGTCGCAGACGGCAAAGGCGGGCACCTTTTTGCCAAGACTTATGCCGAACACTTGCGCAATGTGCAGGTTTATCGCCAGTATGAGCGGGATGAAATCGCACGTGAGCGGGGGAATTAAGTGACCATATCCAGTATGACCGGATTTGCGCGCAGTTCAGGCGAGGCTGATTGGGGGAGCTGGGTCTGGGAAGGCAAGAGTGTCAATGGCAAGGGGCTGGATGCGCGACTGAACCTGCCATCAGGCTTCGAGCAGGTTGAAAAAGCCGTTCGTGAGGCGGTTTCGCAGCGGTTTTCGCGCGGTAATTTCCAGATCAGTCTACGGCTTGAGACTGAAATAGGCGATGCAGGGCTGAGCGTTAACCAGGCTGCACTGAAGACTTTGATGGACGCTTATGAGCAGGTCGACGGAACTGTCGCTACTGGCACCACTCTGGCGACCCTGATGAGCATGAAAGGCGTCGTTGAGGCCCGTTTTGCTCATTCGCGCGAACTCGCCGGTGACGAAGCCATTGTCGATACACTTTCTGTCTCCGCTGTGGAGATGCTCGATCAGTTGCGCAGAGCCCGCCGACTTGAGGGCACAAAGCTGATGGATTTACTTCTCGGACATTTGTCCGAAATCGCAGAGTTAACCAGACAATCCACTGTTTTTGCAGGGGATCAAATTAGCCATATCCAGAATCAGTATCGGGCACGTGTCGCTGAACTGGATAGCGATCATTCCGTCTCCGATGAACGCTTGGCGGCCGAAATTGCCATCTTGGCGAGCAAGGCTGACGTCAATGAAGAGCTGGATCGCCTGGCGGCTCATGTGGAGGCAGGAAGAGCTTTGGTCTCATCATCTGAACCGATTGGACGAAATCTCGGATTTCTGGCGCAGGAACTGAACCGGGAAGCCAATACTTTGTGCTCTAAATCTGCATCATTGGATTTGACGAATGTCGGACTGGCCCTCAAAAGCGTGATTGATCAGTTCAAGGAGCAGGCCGCCAATGTCGAGTAGGGAAGAGACCGGACGCCGTGGCCTCATGCTGGTCATCTCAAGCCCATCTGGGGCCGGAAAGACGACGCTGGCGCGAATGCTGATGGAAGAGTTTCCTGACGTTGTCCTCTCAGTCTCTGCCACGACCCGCGCGCCAAGACCGAATGAAAAGGATGGCGTCGACTACCACTTCAAGACCGAAACCCAATTTCGCCAGATGATCTCAGAGCGCGCCTTTCTGGAATGGGCCAAAGTGTTTGACCACTATTATGGGACACCCCGTGCAGACACGGTGGCGCAGCTGGAAAAAGGCAATGACGTCCTGTTCGACGTTGATTGGCAGGGGGCAGATGCCCTGCACGATCAGATGCCGAATGATTGCGTATCTGTATTCGTGCTGCCACCAAGCATCGAGGCCCTTGAAAAACGCCTTTCTGCCCGACCCGGATCAACACCAGAAATCGTTGCGCGCCGGATGCGGGACGCCAAAGCGGAAATTCTCCACTGGCGCCGCTATGACTATTGCATCGTAAACGATGCGCTGGATGAGGCTTATGCGAAACTGCGCCGGGTGCTGATGGTCGAGCGAACCAAGCGCCTGCGTGAGCACGGGCTGGAAGATCATGTTCGCCGCTTGCTCGGCGAGCTCTAGGCCCTGGCCTCGACAATCAATTGAATTTCCCCCGTCAGTGTTTCGCCCGGTGACAGCATTCTGACTCCCGTAATCGCGTCGTCGATCTGACGGTCCAGCGTGCCGGGTGCCTGAGTCAGTGGCTCGGCACAGAAATAGGGCTCATCAGGCGGGATGTAGACGGTTAACTTGTCGAAAATGTCGCTGGCTCGAATCGCGACGGATAGATCAGGCCAGGCGATCGCGCAGCCCGGATGCGTAATCGTATAGGCATGATCGAGAACCATGCCGCCGACTTCACGTGTGCGTGAGAGGTCCTGTGCTGGTGGTACAGGGTGAGGTTGCGCCAATGTCTCGCCATCTCCCGGGGACCAGACTTTACTCGTCTGAGCGGTTAGTGTCGCGCCTTCACGAGGGAAGTATGGGTGCCATCCAAGCCCCGCGGGCATGCTGGTTTCGCCGCGATTGGTCAGCCCGATTGTCAGCTCCAGTCCTTGTCGTGTGAGCTGAAATGTCTGGTAAGCGGTGAATGCCCAGGGCCAGTCTTCACCGTCATGTTCGAGCATCATTGTTGCTTTGGCCTCAGACTGGCTCTCAACCAGCCACGCAGCCTGCCAGCCGAGACCATGGATGGCATGCGGTTCGGGGGCCATGTTCGCTGCGAGCTGGATTGTATTCCCGTCTACAGTCAAGCGTCCATTAATGACCCGGCCACAGAAGGGCAGCATGGGGAAGGCCGCGAAATCGCGGGCGTCCCAGGCTTCCACCCCATCTGACTGTGCTGGACGGAGTATGTGCCTGTTCCGGTAACGAAATTCGCTGACACATCCACCTCGCTCTGGGGCCAGCGTGAGCGTGAAGTTGTCGTGAGAGAGTGTGACCATCAGGCTTTGTGGTCCGCATAAAATGTGGCGAGGCGTCGAAAGGCACCCTGGTCGAGCGTTTCAGCGCGATCGGTCGGATCAATCTGACAAGCTTCAAGCCAAGCGGTGGCCTCGAGTCCACGCGTCTTTGCCAGGGATTTCAGGGCCGCACGAAGCATCTTGCGCCTTTGTCCAAACGCAGCAGCTGCAACGGTTTCAAGGGCTTCCACATGGTCAAAGCGGTCAGATTCTGACAGCGGCAAGAGGACCGCCACGGCGCTATCGACCTTTGGCGGGGGGCGAAACGCACCGGGTGGCAGCGTAAAGGCGAGATGACATCTGCAGACGGCGGCAGCGAGGACAGCCAGGCGGCCATAATGGGGTTCACCGGGCATGGCGCATATTCGCTGCGCAACCTCTTTCTGGAACATCAGCGCCATTTCTCCGCGCCAGTCGACTGCCTTGAGCCAATTCACGAGTAATGGCGTCCCAACATTGTAGGGCAGGTTGGCCACGATCATGGCCGGTGGAGTTCCACCCGCTCGTGAAATCAGGTCCGGCCAGTTGGCCTTGCGTGCGTCCAGCCTATGCACATGAAGGCGGCCTTCTGCGGCTTCGGGCCAGGTTTTCAGTGCCTCGGCAAAGCGGTCATCGGCTTCGACACAGATCAACTTGTCAGCGCCTTCATCAAGCAGGGCCCTAGTGAGGCCACCGGGGCCTGGGCCGACTTCGATCACGGTGCGGCCAGCGACAGGGCCAGCTGCGAGTGCTGTACGTCGCAGAATGTCGGGATCAAACAGAAAGTGCTGGCCAAGCGCTTTGCGGGCCGGTGCCTCGGTCAGGCCGGGTCTCTCGCTCATGTGTCCCCCGAACGATGTCTGGCCATTGAGTGAGCCAGGTCTATGGCTGCGAGCAGGCTGTCGGCCCGACAGTCGCCCTTCGCTGCGGCGTCATAGGCCGTGCCATGGTCCGGGCTGGTGCGAATGATTGGCAGGCCGAGCGTTGTGTTGACGCCGCCCCAGATGTCCAGTGTCTTGACGGGGATAAGGCCCTGATCATGCGTCATCGCGATCACGGCATCAAACTGGCCCTGAAGCGTTTCATGAAAGACGGTATCGCCCGGGCGGGCATTGGCCATATCCACCCCCTCGGCGCGCAGTGCCGTAGCAGCCGGGTTGATGATCTCGACCTCTTCCGTACCGATTGTGCCATTTTCCCCGGCATGTGGGTTGAGACCGGTAAAGGCGATGCGCGGTGCTGACAGTCCGAAATCCTGTTTCAATGCCTGATTGACGATACTGCCTGTCTGTACCAGGAGCGATTGAGTGAGCGCCGAGGAGACCTGGGCCAACGGGATATGAATGGTTGCCAAGGCGACCTTCAGGCCGCCGCCCACCAGCATCATTATCGGGCGGAAAGGCCCGCCGCGAACTTCGTCACATATGGTGGCGACAAATTCGGTATGCCCGGGATGTTCGAATCCTGCCTCGTAAAGAACAGCCTTCGAGATCGGGTTCGTGACCATGCCACTAGCCTGTCCATTCAGGCACAAGCGTGTCGCCATATCGATACTGGCAATGATGTCTGATGCGAATGCCTTGTCGGGCGCGCCTGCTATGGGTGGATGTGGCAACGGTGAGTGCAGGGGCAAGACAGGAAGCGCAGACTGGAAGACCGAGCTCGCGTCTTCAAGGCGTTGAATGGTCTGGGTTGGGCACATGCCATCATAGATCGAGGGATCAGCTATGACGGCGAACGGACCGGCTGGGTCTCCGCGCCGCTCCTTCCAGGCTTGTGCTGTAATGACCGGGCCGCATCCGGCCGGATCACCCATTGTCAGAACGAGAGCGCGCCCCGTCACGGATCTAACGGCGAATAATCGTCGCGTCCCGGCGCAAGTTGCGAAGCGAGCGTTGGGAGATCATGCCAAGTTGCTGGGCGAACAGGCGGTCTTCGATCTGTTCGGCCGTTGGCAGGTCGTCGACATTATCCCGGCGGTCGCAAACGAACATGACCGCCAGTGTCCCGGACTGGGCGAAGATATCCGTCGCGCGGCCCAGATCGGTTGCCGTCACCATGGCTCTGCCTTCCGGGCCCAACTCATTAACGTTGACATCCGTCAGGGCCACGGCGCGCAGGTTCTCATCGGCGTCCACCACTGAGTCAATCTCGGCGCATGAACCGATACGGCCAACAGCTTCCAGCAGGGCCGCTTCCGAGCCGTCATTTACCGTGATCCGGGTCAGGTCGACCGTGGAGGTTTGCTCTGCCGGGTCACGTTTGTTGCGCACCAGCATAATGTACACGCCTTCGTCCGTTGTGATCGGGGCAGTCAGGCCAGGTCCGTCCATCTCCCGGATAATTGATGCGCGGGTTTCATCAAGATCTTCAATCGTCACCCAGCCCATGTCACCACCCGTCGCGGCGGTCGGAGCGGACGAGAAGCGTTCGGCGGCCAGTTCGAACGGGGCACCGGCTTGAACCTGCGTCGTAATGGATTCGGCTGCGGTAAAGGCCTGGGCCCGCTCTTCCTCGGTGGGTGCAAAGAGGAAAATTTCTGACAGCTGGTATTGGGTTTGCTGGGAAGACGCGCGCATGCGCTCAAGCTGATCATCGATCTGGTTCTGGGAAATCCTGATGCGTGATCCATACAGCCCGCCCATGATGCGGCGCCAGGCAATGTCAGCACGGGCCTGATCTTCAAGACTGACCGGGTTAATGCCCGATTGGATCAGGCTGCCAAGCAATTCTTCACGGGTGATACC
>CBDUKI010000183.1:0-5459 GCA_965367765.1 uncultured Henriciella sp. | reverse complement strand
GGCGAAATACCCGCGTGCCGAAAGGCGCGCACGGCCCAGGCGGCGAGGTGATCCCTGTACGGATCATCACCAAGCCGCCAAGTGCCGAATTGCGCGAAGATCAGAAAGATGAAGACAGCCTGCCAGAATATAATGTGCTGGATGATATTCTGCGCGGCCTGGTCGATAATGAAGAAGATGTCGATGAGATCATCGCCCGCGGCCATGACGAAGCGACCGTTCGACGGATTGAGCACCTGCTCTATATCGCCGAGTACAAGCGCCGACAGGCCCCGCCAGGGGTCAAGATTGGCGGCAAGAATTTTGGCCGTGACCGGCGCTATCCGATCACCAACCGGTTTCGCGATGACTGAGCGCATCTCGCGGCGGCATGGCCGGCCATGTCGATGAGTGTTCATGCCATTGAGGCCGAAGCCATGTTCAGGCGCATTGCGGAACGCTGTGACCTCAGCCTGGTGCGCGATGACGACGAAGATGCGCCGCTGTTCACATTGACGACGAAGGACGGGGCGGGCGATCCGGTGACGCTAGGCCTGCAAAATACCGATGAGCTGACCTTCAGCGTCGGCGAGTTCTGGGCCTCATTCTTTCCATATGAGACGGTGCAGGGGCTTTTCGAGAAGGCCGTCCTCGGCTGGTTTGGTGGCCAGACGCGCCTGGCGTGTCACTGGCGCGGTCGCAAGCTGGTCAGGATCGATATGCAGGTGCGCCTCAAGCATGGGGCCTGGCAACGGATCTATACTGAATACCTGACCTGGCGCCTGCCGATCCTCAGCTTTCGCACAACCTATCGCACACACACCGCACCAGACCCGTCACTCTGACCTTGCGGGCTGCAGGCGTGTGGGCCACAACGGGGCAAACAGATTTGGGAGCCAGCATCATGCAGACCATCGCTTTTATCGGCCTCGGGAATATGGGGGGCGGCATGGCGGCCAACCAGGCCAAGGCAGGCCGGGCCGTGCGCGCCTTCGACCTGTCCGAAGATGCGCTCAACAAGGCCGAAGCGGCAGGCTGTACGCCTTGTACTTCGGCTGCCGATGCGGTGGCGGGGGCCGAGGCGATTGTCACCATGTTGCCAGCTGGCAAACATGTCCGCGCCGTCTATGAGGTAGACATCCTGCCGAACGTCGCCAAGGGCGCGTTGCTTGCCGATTGCTCGACGATTGATGTCGATAGCGCCCGCGCCGTGGCGGCGATGGCGCGCGAGGCGGGCAAGGGGCTGCGCGCGGCCGATGCCCCTGTCTCCGGGGGGACGGCAGCCGCCGATGCCGGAACGCTGGCCTTCATGGTTGGCTGCGAGGCGGGCGATTTTGCCGCCGTTGAAGCGCTGCTCGAGCCGATGAGCCGGGTCACCATTCATGCCGGGGACAGCGGCGCCGGGCAGGCCGCCAAGATCTGCAACAATATGCTGCTCGGTATTTCCATGATTGGCACCTGCGAAGCCTTCGCCCTGGCAGAGAAGCTCGGCCTTGATGCCGGGCGCTTCTATGACATTTCCAGCCAGTCTTCTGGCCAGTGCTGGTCGATGACGTCCTATTGCCCGGTCGAGGGTGTCGGCCCGCAATCCCCGGCTGATCGCCAGTTTGAGGGCGGCTTTGCGACCAATATGATGCTCAAGGATTTGCGCCTGGCTAAACAGGCGGCGATGAGCGCCGGGGCGGTGACGCCGCTCGGCGGGCATGCCGAGGCGCTCTATGCCATGCTGTCCGAGCAGGGCCTGGGCGGGAAGGACTTTTCTGCTGTCATCGAACTGCTGTCGAAAGGCACGGTTCCGGGCTGATCGTTCACGCCGGATAAATATCGCCGCTTTAGGGTCGGATTTAATCCAGCCTGCCTTGGGTTGGACTCATTTGTCACCGAAGAGCGATAGGCGATGAGCGTACTCCTTGTTCTGTCTTTCCCGCTGGCCACAGGGGCCGGTCCGATGGATGCGGCCCTGAGCGCCACTGAAGCCCCCGACACGTTGCGCGCCGCCTTCACGGTGGAGATGACGAGCGACAAGGCCAGCCGCTTACTGCGCTATGATCCGCGCTTGCCGGAAGCCGAACGCTGGCAGTTGCAGGAAGCCTATGGCGAGGATAGCGCGCTGGACGAGGCGGCCGCCGCCTGGGGAGCAGAAGCGGCCCCCGATGGGCGGCTGTTTCCGGATGATTTGCGCGCCAGCCTCGGCCCGCGGGTCGAGGTGAAGGATTTCGGGGCGGGCTGGCGGCTGGGCTTCAATCATGCCCCCTCAGCGAACGATACGGCACTGGATGTCTGGGCCAGTCAGAAACTCTCCGCCGAAGCCTGGCTGGAGCCGCAACAGGCCCGTTTCCTGCGCATCGACTACCACTTGCCGCGCCCTGTGCGCGGGCCGGATGGTGGCCGCCTGACCCGGTTCGAACAGACCTATCTGCTCGACAGCGAGCCGCAATGGGGGCTGAGCTATGTCTCACAGTTCCGCCTCGCCTTCGAGGCCAAGGCCGGGTTCCAGACGATTCGCCAGAGCTATACCGCGATCATTACCGAGGCGACCTTCTTCTTTGCCAATGAAGAGGCCGAGCGGGACTTCGTTGAAGCGCGCAAGAAGACCGCAACGCGGCTTGCCGGATCAGTCTGCCGCGCTGATCGGCTCTGCACTGACTGACGGCCAGGTCTGGGTCTGGCACATCGGGCCGAGACAGCCCTTCATCTGCAGGTCACCATTGGCCAGGCGTTTCAGCCGTGCGGCATAGGTGCGGTCGGCTTCCGGGTCATAGATGGTGCCGCCGCGCCAATCCTTTTTCTTGCGATCAAAGCCTTGCAGGATGGTATAGCCAAGCACCTGCTCACCAGACCGGGTCAGGGCATCTTCCGGGCCATAGCCTTCTGGCATCACCGCCGGGTCGATCCAGCTGACCGTGCCGCAGGGCGTGCCGTCGCCGCAATCTGCAATCGTGACGTGTGAGGTGCCCGCCGGTGTCGCAAACGTGCCGAAGACATCGTGCGTATCAGCATGGGCGAGGCTGGCAGCGGCCATCGCGAATGGCGCAAGGGCCAGATATTTCAGTCTCTGCATCGGTGTGCGTCCCCTCTTTTTTCTCCATCCTGAGCGCCGGATTGGGCGGCCCTCAAGTTTATTTTTCGCAATCTTGGTTGCCAACTCTTGCGTGCCAGCTCTGCACAGCCGACATGAACGCCAACAAAACAGACTGCAAAGCAAGGAAACGCCCGCATGAAACTCTACACGTCGATCGGTCCCAACCCCCAGGTGGTTCGCACATTTCTGGCCGAGAAGGGCGCCAGTGTGCCGTCCGAGGACCTGGATATCATGGCCGGCGTCAATCGCCAGGCGGACTATCTCGCCATCAATCCGGCGGGCCAGTCACCAGCGCTGATTCTCGACAATGGTGACCTGGTGACCGAGATCACGGCGATCTGCGAGTATTTTGACGAGCATTTCGATGGCCCGCGCCTGATGGGCGACACGCCCGAAGCGCGCGCCGTCACCCGCCGCTGGGTCCGTTGGGTCGATCTGAATATCTGTGAACCGATGGCCAATGGCTTCCGTTTCTCTGAAGGCCTGGCGATGTTCGGAGATCGGATGCGCTGCCTGCCGGAAGCCGCAGACGGGCTGAAAGCCTGCGCCCAGGACAAGCTGAAATGGCTGGACGAGAACTGGGACGGGCGCGCCTTCATCGCAGGTGACACGTTCACGCTTGCCGACATTCTGTTGTTCAGCTTCCTGAGCTTTGGCGAGCAGGTTGGCCAGGCACGCGACCTGTCGCTGAAAAATGTCAGCGCCTGGTATGACCGCGTTGGTGCCCGGCCTAGCGTCAGTGCCTGACGGCCTTTCAATTTGCCTGCTGCGGCCTAGACTGGGGCGATGACGACTCACATCCTGAAACTCTGTGTCGGGGTTGACGATGTTGCCGACCTGGCGGCCTGGCAGGCGCGCACCCTGCGCAACCATCCGGCGCCATTCCACCAGACACGCATGGTGCCCAAGCGCCGTGATGATGTGCTGGATGGCGGCTCGATCTACTGGGTCATCAAGGGCGTCATCCAGGTGCGCCAGCGCATTGTCGATATTCGTGAGATCATTGACCGGACCGAACGCCGCGCCTGCGAACTGGTCTTCGATCCGGAGCTGGTGCGCGTCGAACCGACACCCAAGCGTGCCTTCCAGGGCTGGCGCTATTACAAGCCGGAAGACGCCCCGCGTGACCTGGCCGATACGCAGGTCGACGCGCCGCCGGAACTGCTGTCGGACCTGAAGGACGCGATGGTCTGGTAGGCCTATTTCTTCATGAAGGCGGCAATGCGGGCCTGCATGTCCGGGCCGACGCCCTCATTCTCCATGATTTCCCATTGCAGGCCGGCATCCAGCGCATCCATGTCGGTCGCTTCCAGCAGGCGCTTGTTGGCGGCATGTGAGAAACTTGAATTGGCAAGGATCTGGCGCGCAAAATCGCCGACCGATGCCTCAAAGCCATCCGCCTCGAACACCGCTTCACACAGGCCGATGCGCAGGGCCTCGTCGGCCTTGACGGTTTCGGCGGTGAACATCAACCGCTTGGCCGTGGCAGCGCCAACCCGGCGTGGCAGGCGCTGGCTCATGCCCCAGATCGGGGTCAGCGCCCATTTGGCGTGGGTGTCGGCAAACCGGGCCGAGCTTGCGGCGAGAATGAAATCTGCGGCCAGGGCGACTTCCAGGGCACCAGTATAGCAGTGCCCGTGAACCGCCGCGATCACCGGCTTGGGCAGCTTTTCCATCAGCCGCAGCGTTTCGGAATGCCAGCCGCGTGAGGGCACTTTCTCGCCCTCGGCAATGTCGGCGAGGTCATGGCCAGCCGAGAAACACTTGCCCGCCCCGTGCAGAATGACCACACGGGCGCTATCATCCTTGTAGAGGTCCAGCACGTGGCTGCGCAGCTCCTGGAACATGCCAACGGTCAGCGAGTTCAGCTTGTCCGGCCGGTTCAGTGTCAGCCAGCACACACCATCCTCATCGCGCCTTGATACCAGCTCAGCCATGTTCATCTCCCTTGTCTTGTTGCGCGCAGACTGCTGCGCCCGGGCGGCTTGATCAATCTCTGCCGTCGCGGAGGGGCTTTAGCTGGCGTGGCGGAAGGCCTAGGCTGTCACCAGCACAGGAGGATCGGTGATGGATCTGGGATTGAAGGACAAAGTGGTTTTCGTGGCCGGGGCGAGCCGGGGCATCGGCCTTGGCATTGTCGAGGCTTGCCTGGCGGAAGGGGCAAAACTGGCCCTGGCGGCGCGCGGCGAAGCGGCCCTGAAAGCGCAGCATGAGCGCCTGGCTGCCCAATATGGCGAGGACAAGCTCTGGTCGCGTGCCGGTGACTTGCGCGACAGCGCCACCGTTGACGCGATGATCGAGGCTATCGAAAGCGAGCGTGGCCCGCTCTGGGGGGCGGTGGCGAATGTCGGCCTGCACCCTTGTCCACCCGGTTTCGAAGTCGATGACGAAACCTGGG
>CBDUKI010000182.1:0-5464 GCA_965367765.1 uncultured Henriciella sp. | reverse complement strand
TGCCGCGAGGTGACCATTGGCGGTGTGTTGCCTGTCGCTCTCATGGCGCGCAAACTAGCGTCAGACATAAGAGAGAGAAGCAAGGAACAAAGACGATGAATGAACTGAATACAGACCTGTTCGACCTGACCATGTCGGACAAGGCCAAGCCGCTATTTGAACGGGTGAAGAAACATCTGGAAGAGAATGTTGCGCCCTGGCAGGAAGAGTTCGAGGCGCTGGACAAGGAAAAGGAAGACCGTTGGACCTGGCATCCGCGCCAACTGGAGCTGCTTGATGCGGCCAAGGCCAAGGCGCGAGAGGCCGGATTGTGGAATTTCTTCCTGCCGGATGCGGACACCGGCGAGGGCCTGTCAAATCTCGACTATGCCTATATCGCGGCGGAGCTGGGCAAGTATCCGCAAGGCTCCGAAACACTGAACTGTTCAGCGCCCGACACCGGCAATATGGAAGTGCTGGAACGTGTCGGCACACCGGAGCAGAAAGAGAAATGGCTGAAGCCTCTGCTCGAAGGTGAGATCCGATCCGCCTATGCGATGACCGAACCGGGCGTGGCCTCGTCCGACGCCAAGAATGTCAGCATGACGGCTGTTCTTGAGGGCGATGAGTGGGTACTCAATGGCGAGAAATTCTATATTTCCGGGGCCGGTGACCCGCGCTGCAAGATCATGATCGTGATGGTCAAGACCAGCCCGGATGCTGAGCCCTCCAAGCAGCAATCCCAGATCCTGGTGCCGATGGATACCAAGGGCGTCGAGATTCTTGGCGCCATGGAAGTAATGGGTGAGGACCATGCCCCGCGCGGCCACATGCACCTGCGATTCACGGATGTTCGGGTGCCCAAGGAGAACATGCTGCTCGGCGAGGGACGCGGGTTTGAAATCTCGCAGGTTCGTCTTGGGCCGGGTCGCATTCACCATTGCATGCGCTCCATCGGCAAGGCCGAGATTGCGCTGGAGCTGATGATCAAGCGGGCCGGAACGCGCACCGCCTTCGGCAAGAAGATTGCCAAGCTGGGCAAGAACCTGGAAGTGATTTCACGCGCCCGGATCGAGATCAATGCGATGCGCCTGGCCGTGCTGCAGGCGGCGAAAGCCATGGATGTGCTCGGCAACAAGGAAGCGCGCGTCTATGTCAGTGCGGTCAAGGCGATGGTGCCTGAAAAAGTCTGCGTGATCATCGACCAGGCCATGCAGATGCACGGCGCAGCGGGCATGTCACAATGGTTCCCGCTGGCCCATATGTATGCCGACATGCGCCATTTGCGCTATGCTGATGGCCCGGACGAAGTGCACCATATGGTGGTTGGCCGCGCCGAAGTGCAGAAGCACGGCCTCTGGTAACGGTAAATGGGCGGGGCCTGGATTAGAGCCGGGCCTCGCGCAGCGCCTTGCGGCGGGTCTTGCCGGCATCGTCGCGCAGCGGCTCGGTCACCATCTCGATTGACTTGGGCAGCTTGTACTTGACCAGGCGTTCGGCGAGGTGATCGCGCAAGGCGGCCTCATCGAGCGTCCCGCCGGGAATATCGACAATCGCGTGCAGGCGCGCGCCCATATCCTCATCCGGCAGGCCGATGACGGCAGAGCTGCGCACGCCGGGAAAGGCATCCAGCGCCGCTTCGATCTCGGCCGGGTAGATATTCGCCCCGCCGACCACGACCATGTCGGAGCGCCGGTCGGAAAGGTAGAGGAAGCCATCCTCGTCCATATAGCCCATGTCGCCGAGGCTTTCCCAGCCGCCTTCAATCTCCTTGGCCTCGGCCCCGAGATAATAGTAGCTCGTGCCTTGCCCGGCGAGCGGGCGCAGGAAGACCTCGCCAACTTCACCTGGTGGCAGCGTGTTGCCGTCCTCATCGACAATCTTCATCTCGCAGGTCTCGACCGGCTTGCCGACAGAGCCCTTGTGGGTCAGCCAGTCGGTGCCCTGGATGGTTGTCGAGCCTTGGCCCTCGGTGCCGCCATAGAGTTCCCAGATCACCTCGGCACCGAGCCACTCGATAAAGGCCTGCTTGAGCCAGGGCGGGCAGGGCGCTGCCAAGTGCCAGAGCGCCGTCAGGTTTGAGAGGTCATACTTGCTGCGCACCGCTTCCGGCAGGGCCCAGATCCGGCGCATCATGGTCGGCACCATGTAGACGGTTTCGATCTTCAACCGGTCGAGCAGGGCGAGCGTCTTTTCCGCGTCAAAGCGCGTGGTGACGGCCACTGTCGCGCCTTTGAACAGGGCCACCATGGCCCAGACGAACGGGCCATTATGAAAGAGCGGGCCAGGCACCAGCATTGAGCCCTGGTTGCGGATTTCAAGATAATCCACATCCGTGTCCCAGGCGGCAGGGTTCTTCGATACGATCAGCTTTGGCCGTCCGGTCGAGCCGCCAGAGGTCATGGCCTTGAACGAAGCGGCGGTCACTTCAGGCAAGGGTGCATCTGACAGGGCCGGATCGGGCGTGAACCCCTCGGCCAATGACGGGGTCGGCGCGTATTCGTCAGGCTCGACACCAACAACCAGGCTGGGCTGGCCCAGTTCGATGATCTGGTCGCGTTCGAATTTGGGCAGGCGCGAGGAAACCGGCTGCGGGGTCGCGCCAAGTTTCCAGGTGGCAAAGCAGGCTTCGAAGAACTCGACCCCGTTGGGCAGGGCAATCGTCACGAAGTCATTCTCTTTCACGCCAAGCGCGGCATAGGCCCGTGCCAGCCGGTTCGTGCGCGCTTCAAACTCTGCCCAGGTGACCTGGTCGCCCTCGTGATCAATTGCGGTGCGATCACCCTGCAGGCCCGCCCAATGAGCGATGATGCGTGAAAGGGACAGGTTGGCCATGGTGCATTCCTCCGCAAGCGCCTTGCTTGTTCGCGCAAGGTCAAGCGGTGATGAAAGCACATCGCAAAATTGTGGCAACAGCTGACGCCGCGCCAGCCGCAGACATTTTTAAGTCAATCGTTTCACTTTCTGATGTCCGGGCGTCCAGCCTGGACGATCAGCCGGTTGGCTTGATGATGACCTTGCCGACAACTTCGCGGTTCTGGAGCATGGCAAACCCGTCGAGTGTTTGTTCAAGCGGCAGGACCGCATGAATATACGGGCGGGTCATTCCTTCCTCAGCCCATTTCCAGATCGCATCGGCATTTTCCTTGCCGCGCTCAGGGAATTTCCGGCCATATTCGCCCGCCCGTACCCCGACCACGGAAAAGCCCTTGATCAGCGGCATGTTGGTGGCAACGCTGGCGATCCGCCCGGAGGTAAAGCCGATGACCAGCAGGCGGCCATCAAAGGCGATGCAGCGCACGGATTCATCGAATATGTCGCCGCCCACCGGATCGAAAATCACATCGGCTCCGCGACCGCCGGTCAGGTCCTTGACCTGTTGGCGAAAGCCATCGCGCGTGTTGATCACATGGTCCGCGCCATAGGTTTTGACCCTGGCAAGTTTCTCGTCGCTGCCGCCGGTCGCGATCACCGTGGCCCCGAGCAGTTTGCCGACATCAACTGCAGCCATGCCAACCCCGCCGCTGGCGCCGTGGACAAGCAGGGTTTCTCCGGCCTGCAGGTTGCCGCGTCGCACCAGCGCGACATAGGCGGTGATATAGGCCGCCGAATAGGAGGCGGCCTGTTCAAAGCTCAGATTATCCGGCTTGCGACGCAGGGTGGCGGCTGGCAGCACGGCATATTCTGCAAAGCCGCCCTGTTTGTTGCCGCCGCAAACCGCTTCGCCAAGCTCGAACCCGGTGACGCCTTCGCCAAGCGCTTCAACCGTGCCCGCCAGTTCCATGCCAGGCGTGAAAGGTGGGTCCAGCTTGAGTTGGTACTTGCCCTGGCAAATCAGGATATCAGGGAAGTTCACGCCGGTGGCGTGAACCTTGATCAACACTTCACCCGGGGCCGGGTCGGGCCGTGGCACATCGCGTATCTCGACGCCTGACAGATCCTCCGTGATGGCGTGGCAGACCAGGGCCTTCATGAGAGCTTTCCATAGGCGGTGCGTACCATTACGGCGATTTCCTCACAGGCCTTTCGGGCCGCCGGGACGACGCCCATGAACGCGGTGAAGCCGTGGGCGAGATGGTCGTAGCATTTGAAGGTGACATCGACGCCGGCCTCTTTCAGCTTGTTGGCATAGCTCGCACCGTCATCGGCGAGGACATCAAACCCCGCCGTGGCGATGATGGCCGGGGCAAGGCCTTCCAGATCTGGCTCAAGGCCAGGGCAGAGTAGGGGATCGGTCTTGTCAGTGCCTTCAGGCAGGTACTGGTCCATGAACCAGTCCATGGTTTCCATGGTCAGCGGATCAATATCGCCAAATGTCGTGTGCGAAGGAAAATCGGTAACGATGTCAGTGGCAGGATAGAGCATCAGCTGCAGGTCGGGGGTCGGCAGGCCTTGCCGGCGCGCTTCCTGGGCAATGATGGCGGTGAAGTTACCGCCCATGCTGTCGCCGCCAATCGTCAGGCGGCCCGCAGGGGCACCAAATTCGCCGGCATGCTTGAGCGCCCAGTCATAGGCGTCCAGGCAGTCCTCAAGGCCCGCAGGATACTTGTGCTGAGGGGCGAGGCGATAATCGACTGAAAGGATCGGACATTTGACGATTTCGGCGATCAGGCGGCAGAAGGCGTCGGAAAATTCGATATTGCCGATGACGCCGCCGCCCTGGTGCCAATAAGCCATCAATGGTGCGTTCGGGTCCTGTCCGCGCGGGCGATAGACGCGTACCGGAATTTTATGGGCGCCGCGCGAGGGGATGGTGAAATCGTCCGTGACGATGCCGGGGTCGGGCTTCTGCGCGAACAGGCCAACGCTTTCCAGCGCCCGGGCCTGGGCGACTTCCGGTTCCATCGTGGCAAATGAAGGCTGCCTGGACAGGGAATGGATGATCAGCTGGGTATCGGGGTCCAGGGTCCGCCCGCCCCGGGTCAGCGGCTCACCGCCCGCCATGGCAATTTTCCATTTGTCCGGCAGCATCAACATCAGTTTCAGCAGCCACAATTGCAGCTTGGCCAGCACGGTCTTGATCAGCGCTTTCATCTCGGTGCCTCGGTCATGGGGCACCGGAAGATCAGGCGCCTTTCTGGGTCAGGGCGCCGATGCCCGACATGACGAGGCTGGTGGCAAAATCCGCAGCTTCATCAGCGTCGACCGGACGGCGCTTGAGCATATGGTCACCCATTTCCCGCGCGATGCCAATGGCTGCCGCAGAGAGATAGTCGGTATCTGTCTTGCCGTGCCCCATCCTCATCAGCACCAGTTCTAGGTCATTGCGGATCTCGCTGGACAGGGTCTGCATTTCCGGTGTGTCAACGCGCACGCCGATCAGCACGCCGTGCGGGGCACCATTGGCAATCGCCTCGTTATTCTCGTCGGCGAGAAAGTGAAAATAGGCGCCAAAGGCGGCCCGCAGGTAGCCTTCCAGGTCAGTCGCTTCTTCGCGGACCTTCTCCAGACGCGGGCGAAAGCGGTTGACACTGTCATCGGCGAT
>CBDUKI010000181.1:0-5490 GCA_965367765.1 uncultured Henriciella sp. | reverse complement strand
CGAGCTGGATAATCTCTGGCGAGGTTTTGAAGTACCGGAACGGGTTCTTGGCCATTTCCTGAGGCTAAGCACCAGGATCGGTCACCTCAAGTCCGGTTCCTTTGACAATACCAGTCCCGGATAGTTGGGTACTAAATCCGGAGACGGGAAATGCCCTGGATATCGACAGATTGGCTGGCGGAGAGGAAGGGATTCGAACCCTCGATACGCGTTAACGTATACGCCCTTAGCAGGGGCGCGCCTTCAGCCACTCGGCCACCTCTCCGTGAGGCAAATTCCCTAATCGACTAGGCGCGCCTTCGCAACCGTCAATGTGTGAGAATTGCAAGCCGGTTATGCCAATTGCTGTTCACCTTGTCGGGTGGGCCTTGCCAGCCCCTCTAAGGGGCCGTATCGACGGACCATGACAAATATTACCCTGCATAAAGGCGACCTGCCGGTAGACCTGGATCTCGGGCCGGTCGTGGCGGTCGACACCGAAGCGATGGGGCTCAACCCTGATCGGGATGCGCTATGTGTCGTCCAGTTGTCGAGCGGCGACGGAAGCGCTCATATTGTCCAGCTGACCCGTGACTATAGATGTCCGAACCTGAAGCGGGTGCTGTCTGATCCTGATGTGCTGAAGATCTTCCATTTTGCGCGGTTTGATCTGGCGATGATGCAGAAATGGCTGGGCACGACATGCGAGCCGGTCTGGTGTACCAAGATCGCCTCGAAACTGGCACGAACCTATACGGATCGCCATGGGCTGAAGGATGTCAGCCGGGAAATTGCAGGGGTCAGCATGGACAAGGCCCAGCAGTCGAGTGACTGGGGCGCTGAGACCCTCACCCAGGCGCAGTTGCAATATGCGGCAAGCGATGTGCTACACCTGCACAAGATCAAGGACGGACTGGCGGCCATGCTTGAGCGCGAAGGGCGGGCCGAATTGGCCAATGCCTGTTTTGAGTTCCTGCCGACGCGGGCGGCACTGGATTTGGCGGGCTGGGCCGATAAGGATGTCTTTTCCCACTCATGATGGTTTGGCCGCCTGGCTAACTGATCCTTCACGTTGAAAACGCTATTCCTTCCTGGAATTGTCGCTTACAGTCCCGTCATGATCGCAGCTACCGCACATACAGAATCCATCTCGAGCTGGGCCCCGCAGCGGCAGATGACGCTAAGCCAGGCGCGGCGGCGCTCGGCGATTGTCGGGTTCTTGCGCGTTTTCTTCGTGGTTTGTGCGGCTGCAGCTGCGGGCATCATGATCGGGCCAATCGTGGCCAGCTCGCTCGACGGAGCCGGCCAGAGAACGGTTCAGTTGCAAGCCAATGAAGTGGTAACCATGGTCAATGCCCGCTTCACAGGGCGAAATATTGCCGGCGAAGCGTATACGATTACGGCCGATACGGCGCGTCGCCGTCTGGCCGATTCCAGCATTATAGACCTGACAAACCCGAAACTGATTGATGAGACTGGCACCGAAGTCATCGCGCCATCAGGCGTCTATAACCAGAATGCAGGGTTCCTGGACCTTTACGAGGCCGTACGCGTCAATGACGGGCAGGGCTATACGTTTACGACCACAGCGGCGCGAGTGTTCGTTCAGGAAGGGCGCGTGGCCGGATTGAATCCGCTTCGCGGCAATGGCCCTCTTGGCGATGTGCGCTCAGACTCGTATGAAATTCTCGACGATGGTGATCGTGTGATCTTGCGTGGCAATGTAGATATGACAATCTACCCGCAGGGTGAGCAGCCAGTCGATGACGAGGCAGAAGAGTAGAGTGATGACGACAATGATGAAGTATCTGATCGGTTGTGTGTTGGCGGTATCCTTTGTTGGGTCCGCGGTGGCTCAGGTTTCAGGGGAAGGTGGCCCGATCCGGGTGAAAGCTGATCGTTCCGAAGTGCTCGACAAGGAGCGCAAGGTGATCCTGATCGATAATGTCGACATTACGCAGGGCACGGCTCGTTTACGCGCCAACGTCGTGACCCTGGCTTATGCCAGCGCCAATGCCAGCGAGACGTCAGGCCTGCAGTCGAGTTTCGGCGACATACAGACGATGACGGCGCGAGGCGAGGTTTTCTACATCACGCCGGACCTCAAGGCGAATGCCGATCTTGGTATTTACAATGCCAGCACGGATACGATCACGCTGACTGGGAATGTGATCCTGGTGCGCGGCGATGATGTGGCCAAGGGCGAACGCCTGGTGCTGCAGCTGGCCGCTGGCGTGACCACGCTGGACGGTGGTGGCGACCAGGTCAACATGGTGATTATCCCGAGCGAAAACGAAGAATGATGAAATTTGATCTATCGTGATCACTCGATTTTAAGCCTGATAAGGTAAGCGAAACAAACAAGATTTTCGCTGTGGGAGCAAATCGACGATGGAACAGTCTGGCCAGGGCCTCGTAGTTACAGGACTCGCAAAGTCCTTTGGCAAACGTCAGGTTGTTCAGGATGTTTCCCTGTCTCTGCATCGTGGAGAGATTGTCGGCCTGCTCGGACCGAACGGTGCCGGCAAGACGACATGTTTCTATATGATCATGGGGCTGATTGCCGCCGATGGTGGGTCGATCATGATCGATGGGGCAGACGTGACCAGCCTGCCAATGTACCAGCGCGCGCGCCTCGGCCTGGGCTACCTTCCACAGGAAGCCTCGATCTTTCGCGGCATGAGTGTCGAAGACAATATCATGGCCGTGGTTGAGCTGGTTGAGCGCGACAAGGCCGAGCGTCGTAACCAGGTGGATGCCCTCCTGGAAGAACTGCACATCACGCATCTGCGCAAGCAGCCATCGACCAGCCTGTCTGGGGGCGAGCGTCGCCGGGTGGAGATTGCCCGCGCCTTGGCTTCGCGTCCCAGCTTCATGTTGCTGGATGAGCCGTTTACCGGCATTGATCCGCTGGCCATCTCTGACATTTCCGATCTTGTCGGTTACCTCAAGGAGCGTGGCCTCGGCGTATTGATCACCGATCACCAGGTCCGCGAAACGCTTGAAATCGTTGATCGGGCTTCGATCATCTATGAGGGGGGCGTGCTATTCGAAGGTGCGCCGGATGAAGTCCTCGCCAACGAAGACGTTCGCCGCGTTTATCTTGGCCAGCGGTTTGCGGCTTAGGGGGAACGCTAATGGCCGCCCATCAACGTCTCGACATGCGCCAGGGCCAGTCCCTGGTGATGACGCCGCAACTGCAGCAGGCGATCAAGCTGTTGCAGCTATCGAATATCGAGCTTGCCGAATTCGTTGCTGAAGAGATTGAGCGCAACCCGCTACTAGAGCGCGGTGAGGCTGCCGATCCATCAGAATTTGAGGAAGAACGCGGCGCACCCAAGACACGAGAAGAGCTGTCGCTTGACGATTCTTCCGGCATGAACGAAGCGCGCGAAGCCATGGATGCGCCCGATACTGACGTTTACGAATCTGGCACTGGCTCTGACAATGCCACGCCCGCAAACGCCCAGAGTGGTCCGTCGGCCTCGACCGACTGGTCTCAAGCCGGGACAGGGCGCGGCATGAGCGATGATTTCGATTTCGAAGGGAGCCTGTCGCGCGACAAAAGCCTGCATGAGCACCTGCACGAACAGCTGAATATGGCGGGCCTTTCTCAGGCTGACCGCCTCATCGCCGCTCGCCTGATCGATGAGACTGACGATGCTGGCTATTGCAAGATCAACATTGACGAGACCGCCGAGGCACTGGGTGCCGATGCTGCAAATGTCGAGGCCGTCCTGGAGGTTTGCCAGGGCTTCGACCCGACCGGTGTCATGGCGCGCGACCTGACCGAATGCCTTGCCTTGCAACTGAAGGAACGCGACCGCTTTGATCCGGTCATGGCTTGCTTCCTCCAGAACCTGCACCTGGCCGCCAAGCATGATATCAAGGGCCTGTCAGAGGTCTGTAACGTCGACAAGGAAGATGTCATGGACATGCTGGCTGAGCTGCGCACGCTCAGCCCGCGTCCGGGATCGGAGTTTTCCAGCGAAGCGACAATTGCCGTTGCACCTGATGTCTACGTGCGCGAAATGCCAAATGGCATGTTCGCGGTCGAGCTGAATTCGGATACGCTACCTCGTGTCCTGATGGACAAGGCTTACTATGCCGAGGTCAGCGCCTTACCGATGCGAGACCAGGAGAAGGAATTCATCTCCGAATGTGCTGCCAACGCGACCTGGCTGATCAAATCTCTCGACCAGCGCGCTCGAACCATTCTGAAAGTCGCCAGTGAGATCGTGCGTCAGCAGGACGCCTTCTTTGCGCACGGTGTGGCTCACCTGCGCCCACTCAACCTGAAACAGGTCGCTGACGCAATTGAGATGCATGAAAGTACGGTTAGCCGTGTGACCTCGAACAAGTATATGGCTACGCCGCGTGGCTTGTTCGAACTGAAATATTTCTTCTCTGCGGCAATTCCGTCGACCGGTGGTGGCGAGGCACACTCAGCCGAAGCCGTGCGCCATCGCATCAAGCAATTGATCGACGAAGAGGGTGACAAGGTGCTGTCGGACGACAAGATCGTGGAGATCCTGACGGAATTCGGCATTGAGATTGCCCGCCGCACGGTGGCCAAGTATCGCGAGAGCCTGAATATTCCGAGCAGCGTCCAGCGTCGCCGCATGCTCAAGGTCAACGCAGCCTAGGCTAACGCGGCCTGACTACATCTGCATGGTCCAGCCTTCAACGCCCATCGCGGCCTGACGGATGGCCTCGCTGAGCGTTGGGTGGGCATGGCATGTGCGTGCGATATCTTCCGACGCGGCCCCGAATTCCATCGCAACGCAGATTTCGCCAATCAGTTCACCAACCCCAACGCCGAACATATGAGCGCCGAGAATCCGGTCTGTGCCTTCTTCAGCAAGGATTTTGACGAAACCGGCCGTCTGGTGATTGGTCCGCGCGCGCGAATTGGCCATGAACGGGAACTTGCCTTTCTTGTAGGCGATCCCAGCGGTTTTCAACTCGCCTTCCGTCTTGCCAACCCAGGCGATTTCCGGGCTGGTATAGACCACGCTTGGCACAAGATCGTAATCAACATGGCCGGCTTTGCCAGCGATCAATTCTGCCACGGCAGCGCCATCATCTTCGGCCTTGTGGGCCAGCATCGGGCCCTCGATACAGTCGCCGATGGCCCAGACGCCGGGGGCGACGGTGAAATGGTTGGTGGTTTCTATGACGCCGCGCTTGTCGGTTTTGCCGCCAATGGTTTCGAGACCGAGGCCTTCCGTGTAGGGGCGGCGACCGATCGCAACAATGACCACGTCAGCATCGATGGTTTCACTCTCCCCACCCTTGGCCGGTTCCGTTGAGACTTTTAGCTTGCTCTTGAGCTTTTCGACCCCTGTAACCTTGGTCGCCAGCTTGAACTTGAGGCCTTGCTTCTTGAAGGTGCGCTGGGTTTCCTTGGCAATCTCAGAGTCAGCGCCCGGAAGGATGCGGTCCAGGTATTCGATAACGGTGACGTCTGCGCCCAGGCGGGCCCAGACCTGCCCCATTTCCAAGCCGATA
>CBDUKI010000180.1:0-5554 GCA_965367765.1 uncultured Henriciella sp. | reverse complement strand
CAGACAGGATGTGGCCAACATAACGGCCACGGCCATCGCGGCGAACACGATGTGGCGTTTGACATAGTAGAAGCTATCGGCCAGTTCATGACGCGCCGCAGCCGGCGGCCCGGCGGCGAGAGACAGCGTCAGGCCGACACCAAGCAAGGCAAGCGCCGTCAGAAGGATTGGCCAGTCCAGGCCACGCTGCCATTCGACCAGGAAACCCCGGGAAGAGCGTGAACGTAGGGCGACCTCAACCATTGCGTATCCTATAAGGCAGCCACCTTCGGAGCGTCAGACGGGGCCGCCAGTTGCGCGACAATATCCCTGAATGCATCACCGCGTGCTTCGAAATCCTTAAACTGGTCAAAACTCGCGCAAGCCGGGGACAAAAGAACAATCGGATTGTCTTCCCCGTTGGCGCGGGCCGCATCATAGGCGGCTTGTACGGCAGCCTGCAGTGTGCCGCATTTGTGCACGGGCGCCTTGTCACTCAGCGTGCGGGCAAACGCACCCTGGCTTTCGCCAATGAGGTAGGCACCGGCAAGTCGGTCGAACCAGGGTTTCAGCGGCTCGATCCCTTCGGCCTTGGCGACGCCGCCGGCAATCCAGTGAACTTTCGGCCAGGTCTTCAGCGCCTGTTCAGCGGCCTGGGCATTGGTCGCCTTGCTGTCATTGACGAAGCGCACGCCGTCCACCTCACCGACCAGTTCCATCCGATGCGCAAGACCGGGAAAGCTGCGAATCCCGGCCATGATCAAAGTGGGTGAAATCCCAAGCGCCTTGCAGGCCGCGTAGGCGGCAGCGGCATTCTGGTAATTGTGCTGGCCGGGCAGTGCCGGGGCTTCGGCCAGCTCGCCAGCCTTGATCGCCTGACCGCCTGTGCTGTCATAAAGGTGACCATCTACCGCGCTAACCCCGCGCGCGAGGCCGAAACTGGACGAAATCGGCACGACCCTGGCCTCTCCCGGGCGCTGGTTCGTCATCGCGATGACTTGTGAAATCGGATCATCAATGCCGATCACGGCCGTATCACGCGGCCGCTGGTTCATGAAAATCCGCTTCTTGGCGGCGACATAGCCATCCATGCCGCCATGTCGGTCGAGGTGATCGGGTGAAATATTCAAGAGTAGCGAAACATCGCAGTGCAGGCTCTCGCACAGGTCAAGCTGGTAGGATGACAGTTCCAGGACATAGATCGCATTGGCGTTAAGAGGCGTCATGTCGAGGACGCCCGTACCAATATTCCCGCCCACGCGGGCATCACGGCCCGCCTCCTTGAGGATGTGTCCGATCAGGGCAGTGGTCGTCGACTTGCCGTTCGTGCCCGTAATGCCAACGATCTTGGGGCGTCCCTTCTCGGGCATGGCCTGCACGGCGCGGGCAAACAGCTCTATATCGCCGACCACCGGCACACCGGTCATTTCAGCGAGGCGCACCAGGCGATGCGGCTGGGGAAACTTGAGCGGAATGCCGGGCGAGAGCACGAGCGCAGCAAATTTCTGCCAGTCGCGCTTGTTGATATCCGACACCTTGATCCCGGCCTCTTCGGCCTTGGCCCGCGCGGCCTCTCCATCATCCCAGGCATGCACGCGCGCGCCGCCAGCCGTCAGCGCCCGGGCCGCGGCAATGCCGGTGCGGCCCAGACCATAGACGGCGACATCGCGCCCTGCATATTCGGTAATCGGGATCATCGGTGCGCGTTACCTCAGCTTCAGGGTGGCGAGGCCCGCAAGGGCGAACAGGATGGACAGGATCCAGAACCGAACCACGACCCTTGTTTCGGGCCAGTTCTTCTTCTGGAAATGGTGATGCAACGGCGCCATCAGGAAGATGCGCTTGCCTTCCCCGGTCAGTTTCCGGGTGATCTTGAACCAGCCGATCTGCATGACGACGGACAGCACTTCGAGCACGAACAGGCCGCCAATCACAACCAGAGCGAACTCATGCTTGATCGCCACGGCGACAACGCCGATCAGGCCGCCCAGGCCGAGCGACCCGGTGTCGCCCATGAACACCTTGGCTGGATAAGTGTTATACCAGAGAAAGCCCATGCCAGCGCCCATCATTGCGCCAAGAAGAACGGCGAGCTCACCGGCACCGGGCGTGAACTGGATGCCGAGATAGCCCGCGAAGACGAAGTTACCCGTCAAATAGGCGATCAGTGCAAACGCACCGCCGGTAATCATCATCGGCACGATGGCGAGGCCATCCAGGCCATCGGTAAAATTCACAGCGTTGGCAAATCCGGCAATCACGATCATCGCGAACAGGATGAACAAGCCGCCCAGCGGGATGAAATAGTCATTCACGAATGGCACAGCGACGCCGCCCGAAAAGCTCGCCTCGTTGCGCTCGACAGAGGTTTCCGGGGCGAACCCGGCAATCCATTCGGCAAGACCGTTCAGACTGCCCCAATCGGCATGGCCAAGCGGCGTGTGGGCTCCGTGCAGGCCCATGATGAACGCCCCGGCCACAGCTGCAACGGCAAATTCAGTCAGCAGGCGCACCCGGGCCGACACCCCGTCCGTACTGTGCTTGGTCACCTTGGCATAATCATCAAGGAAACCAAGAAAGGCATAGGACAGCGACACCAGCAGGACGATCCAGATATACGGATTGGACAGGTCAGCAAACAACAGGGTGGAGATCAACAGGCCGACCCAGATCAGGAAGCCGCCCATGGTCGGCGTGCCTTGTTTTGAGAGCTGGGCCTCCAATGAAAGGTCGCGGATCGGTTGCCCCTTGCCCTGGCGCGCGCGCAGCAAGTCGATCAACCAGCCGCCGGTCACAACGGTGAACGCGAAGGCGGTAATCAGCGCCAGCCCTGTCCGGAAGGTCAGGAAGTTGAAGAGTCGAAATACGCCGTCATCAGCGGCGAGCCATTCATACAGCATCTCTACCCCTTGCAGCGCGTTCTGCACCGCTATCCATCAACCGCTGGTCTGCCGAGGCGCTCCATTGGCGCAGACGGTCTGCCAGCCGTCCCATTCCGGAGGCATTCGAGCCTTTTAGCAACAGCAGATCACCATCTTTCAACGTGAATTTTAGCACATCATCGAGGCCCGCTGCGGTCTCGGCCCACTCGCTTTCCATGCGGTCTGGCAACCGCTGAAGCAGCGCCTGCATACCGGCCCCGGCCAGAAAGACACGCTCCGTCCCAGCCGCCGCAATAGGCACCGCGAGGGCGGCATGTTCAGCGTCTGCCTGCACCCCGACTTCCAGCATCTCGCCCAATGCGACGATCCGGCGGCCATCGCAAGGACGCGCCGCAAAGCCAGCCAGAGCCGCACGCATGCTCTCTGGATTGGCATTATAGGCATCATCAATCAACGTGATCGCGCCGCCATCCGGTAGAGTGAGGCGCTCTGCGGTTCCACGTCCGGGCGGCGGGCCATAGCCTGACAAGGCCTGCGCGGCGGCTTCGACCTGTTTGGGGCCATCCGGGCAGGCCGCCAGCAGCGCCGCAGCCGCATTCAGCGCCCAGTGTTCGCCAACGGCCTCCAGCGTGACATCAACATCGCGCCCGTGAATACTCAAGTGCACCCGTGTCTGAGTGCCGTCGCTCTGTATCTCTCGCACAATCGCATCCGCCCCGGCGTGGTGGCCAAAGGTCAGGACGCGGCAATCAGGCTGGTGCGCGCGGGCACGTTCGGCCAGGAAATCAGCGAAATCATCTTCGGCAGGCACAATGGCCGCGCCACCCGGCTGCAAACCGGCGAACACGTCGGACTTTTCCTGCGCGACGCCCTGCAAGTCGCCCATGCCTTCCAAGTGGGCCGGGGCAATCTTGGTCACCAGCGCGACATGCGGAGCCACCATACGGCTGCGCGGAGCAATCTCGCCAGGCGTGTTCATGCCGATCTCGAACACGGCACGTTGTGTATCGCGCGGCATGCGCGCCAGGGTCAGCGGGACGCCCCACTGGTTGTTGAAACTTTTCTCGTTCCAATGGGCCGGGCCAAAACCGCGAAAGATGCGCGCCAGCATTTCCTTCACGCTGGTCTTGCCGACCGAGCCGGTCACGGCAACACGGGTACAGGTGCTGGCGCGATCTCGGGCTGCAAGCCCCATCGCTTCCAGTCCCGCCAGAACGTCAGATACGCGCACGTTCGGCCCGCCCTCAACAGCCTGGCTGACGAGCGCACCGGCTGCGCCGGCTGCAAAGGCATTGGCAACGAAATCATGTCCGTCGCGAACATCCTTCAACGCGATGAACAAGTCACCCGCTTGCAGGCTGCGCGTATCAATCGACAGGCCGAAGACGTCAAACGCACCGCTCGCCACCCCGCCTGTGGCAGCGGTGATTTCGTCAGATGTCCATAGCGGATCAGGCATTGGCCACCTCCGCCAGTGCGGCCATTGCTGCGTCCTGGTCGCTGAAGGGCAAGACCTTGTCGCCGATGATCTGGCCGGTCTCGTGCCCCTTGCCAGCAATCAGCAATGTGTCGCCCTTGCGCAGGTCGCCAACGGCCCGGCGAATGGCTTCGCCCCGGTCACCTATTTCCATGGCATCTGGCGTCGCCACCATGATGTCAGCGCGGATGCTGGCCGGGTCTTCGCTGCGCGGATTGTCATCCGTGACGATGACGACATCGGCATGCTTGGCGGCAATCGTTCCCATTTGCGGGCGCTTGCCCTTGTCGCGGTCGCCGCCGCAACCGAAGACAACGATAAGGCGCCCGGCAGTGTGTGGCCGTGCCGCGCGGATCAGGACGTCCAGACCCGCAGGCGTGTGGGCATAATCAACAAAGACGCCCGCGCCCTCGCGCGTTTCACCAACATATTCCATCCGGCCCTTGACCGGCTTGAGGCGCGACAGGCCGGTGGCGACATCCTGCAACTCACTGCCGGTTGCCAGGGCGAGGCCAGCCGCCGTCAGCGCATTCAGCGCCTGGAATTCACCGATGAGCGGCAGGTCGATCGCGGCCTTTGCCCCGCGCCAGGAGACGAACAGGCGCTGCCCGGTGGCCCGTGGCATCAACTCTTCGATCTTCAGGTCTTCCCCGCGCCAGCCAACCGAAACAATGTCCAGGCCCGCCGCCTTGGCCGCGCCCTCGAAGGCCCGGCGCTGGTCGCTGTCAGCATTGACCACAGCTGGCACCCCGCGCGGTGCCAGTTCCGCAAACAGGCGCAGCTTGGCCGAGCGATACTCGTCCATGTCGTGATGATAGTCGAGATGGTCCTGTGTCAGATTGGTAAAGGCAACCGCGCCCAGTTTCACGCCGTCAAGGCGATACTGCGCCAAGCCATGGGACGAGGCCTCCATGGCCGCATGGGTCACGCCTTCTTCAGTCAGCTTCGACAAGGTTGCGTGGATCGCGACCGGATCAGGTGTTGTATGCCCAAGGTCGATATTGCCGGACGGGCCGATCGCACCGAGCGTGCCCATCGAGGCCGCCTGGTAGCCTGCGACTTCCCAGATCTGGCGCAAGAAATCGACGGTCGAGCTTTTGCCATTCGTCCCGGTCACCGCCACGACGAGGTCAGGCTGGGCCGGAAAGAACCGGGCCGCTGCCTGCGCCAGGGCCAGGCGCGGTTCCTCGACGTCGATTGCGGCGACGTCGAGGTT
>CBDUKI010000179.1:0-5587 GCA_965367765.1 uncultured Henriciella sp. | reverse complement strand
ACAGTTTTCGCCTGATGGCACTTGACCCTTCGGCCATGGCCCAGGCCGATGCGCGCCTGCACGATACGGTGGCCAGCCTGGTTGAGGCCCGCCAGCGCGCTGTCAGTGCCCTGCACACGCTCGCCGATGCCCTGCCCGCACTTGGTATCGTCGCCGCCGTGCTCGGCATCATCAAGACAATGGGCGTGATCGACCAGTCCCCAGCCATACTTGGCGCGATGATCGCTGCCGCCCTGCTCGGCACGTTCCTTGGGGTCTTCCTGGCCTATGGCCTGGTCGGCCCCATCGCGAGCCGATTTGGCCAGGTCGTTGAGGAAGAAGCGCTGTATCTCGATACAATCCGCACCGTGCTAGCCGGTTTTGCCGAGGGCCTGGCCCCACGCACGGCGATCGAACTGGCCCGCTCGGCCCTGCCTGCGGAGCTGCGCCCGGATATTGGCGCGCTTGATAATGCCCTGATGGTTACCCGCTTATCGTCCCAAAAGGCTGCCTGAAACGATAAAATTTCAAATTCATGGTTAAAGCGGTTTCAAATCAAACCTGCGATAAAGCCCTTATCAGAGATCAGAAAAAGGGCACTGTCATGAGCCAGATAAAGGGCATCGACGTCCTCGTGGACAATCTGACACCAAGCGGCATGGCGGCTAAGTTCGTCGCTGCGCTGACCGGCGTATTGGCGGTACTCGTCGCCATCAAGGCCGCTGCCTATACCGGCGCAGAACACCCCGCCATGGCCAATCAGGACCATTATGTCCGCCTGCTCGCCTTTGCTGCCCTGACCGTCTGGACAACGCTTACCCTTGGCCTGAAGCGCCGCGGCGAGGCGGCCATGGTGTCGCTGGCCTTTGCCTGCTTTCTCGAAATGGTAATCGTTCCAGCCCGCGGCGAGGCCATGGGTACACTGGTTTCTGCCAATCTGGGCATCGTTATCGCTTATTGTGCAATGCACCTGTTCTGGCTGTCGCGCCAGACCGCGCCCGACGAAGACTAAACACAGCTTTCTCATCTAGGCACTGGCACAAGTGCGGGTGGCGCACTAGGTTTACGACCTGACGCTACTGGGGAGTTAGTGCATGTCCCGATTTGAAACCCTGGTTTCAACCGTTTCGCATTATCAGCGCTTGGCTGCCGAAAACTATACGCGCGTACGCAGTCTGGCTGACGAATTACGCGCTGGCCTGTGTGCCTATCTTGAGTCGAACGACGGCATCTGCGTCCGCCTGGTCCCGCCTGCCGGCCCGTTTGAGCCAAAGGACTATGGCGACCATTCCTTTTCCATTCCGCCAGCCGGGTTCCGGCCACTCGGGCCGATCCTGTTCGGCCTGGCCATCCGCGTATCACATGATGCCGACTGGATGCGCGTCACCATGGAATGCCAGAAGATCGGAGAAACCTTTGTGACCCGAATATCCGGCGGCGAAGAGTACAAATTGACCATCCCGCTGGCCGAGCATGATCCCGAACCTTTCTACCAGCATATCTATGACCATGTCGCAGATTGGTTCCAGACCCAGATTGACCGCTACGAAGCGGGTGATTATGGCGGAAGGGAAATCGGCTTTGACTTTTCAATGCCTGAAACAGAAGAACAGGCTTCGGCCTGACCCTGATCGGGGCCGGGGCATATGATGGATTTTCAAATACTTCTCGCCGGTAACGTCTCCAGCAGCGTTATCTTCGCCTGCGCGCTGATCGGCGCGCTCGGCCTGGGAGCCCAATGGCTGGCCTGGCGCCTGCAAGCCCCGGCCATCGTGCTGATGTCGCTGGCAGGACTGGCCGTCGGGCCGCTCTGGTCGGTCATTTTCGGAACACCTTTGCTCAACCCAAGCGCCACTTTCGGCGACCTGGTGCGCCCGATCGTGTCGCTGGCTGTGGCCGTCATCCTGTTCGAAGGGGGATTGGTACTCAAATTCGAGAACCTGCGAGAAGCGGGTGCCGCCGTACGCCGGATGATCTTTGTCGGCGGACCCCTGGCCTGGGCGCTCGGCACATTGGCGGCGCATTATGCAGCCGGGCTCGACTGGGCCAGTGCCGTGGTCTTCTCCGGCGTCATGGTGGTGACCGGGCCAACCGTGATCATGCCGCTGATGCGCCAGTCAAAACTGGGCGGACGCCCGGCCCAGTTCCTGAAATGGGAGGGCATCGTCAATGACCCGATCGGGGCCCTGTTCGCTGTCGCCGCCTATGAAATCATCCGCGTCGCCTCGCAGGGCGAGAGCATTATTGGCGCCGCTGCATGGATCGTTGTCGCCGCAGGTCTCGGCATTCTGCTCGGCATCGCGTTTGGCTGGTTCATGATCAAGGCGTTCCGGGAAGGCTGGACCCCGGAATATCTCAAGGCCCCCCTGATCTTCGGCTCGATCATCCTCTGCTATGCCCTGGCCGAGGTGATTGAAAAGGAAATCGGCCTGGTCGCTGTGACCGCTTACGGGATGACGCTGGCCAATTCGCGCCTCGCGGGCCTCACCGAACTGCAGAAATTCAAGGAAGACATTGCCGTCCTGCTGGTTTCCGGTGTGTTCGTCATGCTGACCGCAGACCTGACCCCGGCCACCATTAACCGCGCCCTGAACTGGAACACGCTGCTTTATCTGACCTGCATGCTGTTCCTGGTGCGTCCACTTTCGGTCTGGATTGCCACTTTTGGGACGCTGGAGCGCAAGGAGGCCATCCTGCTCGGCTGGATTGCCCCGCGCGGGATCGTCGCTGTCGCCGTCTCCGGCCTGTTTGGTTCGCTGCTGGTTGATCTCGACCGGGTGGGCCGGTTTGACATTTCCGGCGCAGAGCAGATCGCTCCGCTGGCTTTTGCCATGGTGTTCACCACGGTTGTTCTGCACGGTTTCACCGTTGGCCCGATGGCGCGCGCGCTGGGCCTCGCCCGGCGTGAAAAGCCCGGTGTGCTGATTGTCGGGGCCAATGCCTGGAGCCTGGAATTCGCCAAGGCACTGGAAGCCAGCAATATTGAAGTGATCATTGCTGATAGCAGCTACCGACGCCTGCGCGCCGCACGCGAGGCCGGCATGGATATCTTCCTCGGTGAAGTTCTGTCCGAAGATGCCGAGCTGAAGCTCGACCATGCCCGCTTCTCAACCGTAGTCGCCCTGTCGACCAATGATTCCTACAATGCGCTCGTGTGTAGCCATTTCGCCCCGGAAGTCGGCCGCCACATGGTCTACCAGCTGTCGCTCAACGATGCCGAGGAAACCGATGAGCGCGGCCTCAGCTCGAATGCCCGCGGGCGCACGCTGATCCGGCGGGGACGCACCTATGACGGCCTGATCCGGGACCAGTATCGCGGCTGGGACTTTGCCTGCACGCGCCTCACCGACAAGTACACGCTGGATCAGTACCTGGCTGACCGACCAAAGGCCGACATCGTGGCTGAAGTGCGCAGCGATGGCGGCCTTGTGCTGATCGGGCCGAACCGCGAACCACGCGGCGGCGACGGCGCCACGCTGATCAGCTTTGCCCCGGAAACCGTGTCTGAAAACGGCAATAACGGCACTTCGGAGAGCTAGGCCCCGACCGCATGCAGGCTGCGTCCGTATCGGCGCAACCACGCACGTTCGTGCTTCCAGTCGGCCCGGCAGGTTTCGACATGACGCCAGAAGGCCGGGCTGTGATTCATTTCCAGCAAATGAGCGCACTCATGCGCGGCGACATAGTCCAGCACGCCGGGCGGGGCCATGACCAAGCGCCAGGAGAAGGCCAGCCGTCCATCCGCCGTGCACGAGCCCCAGCGTGAGCGTGTATCCTTGACCGTGACCTTGCGCGCGGCAACGCCCAGGCGTTCACAATAATGTGTCACCGCCTCGCTGAGATCAGCCAGGGCCTCAGCCCGCAGGAAACGCTCAACCCGCTTGTGCACGGTTGCCGCATCGCCCGGCACGCGCAGGACCAGCGGCTCCACCCGTTCAAGCACGGCCCGGCGACCCGGCCCGTCCAGGCTGATATGGCACGGCTCCCCGCGCAACTGGAAGATCGCCCCCGCGCGCAGCGAAACCTGTTCAGGCAACTGCCCAAGATGACCATCCAGCCAGTCGATCCGCTCTTTTGCAAATTCGACCGCCTCTGCTAGTTTACGCTTGGTCGGCGCAATCGCCACGGCTTCGCGATTGCGTTCATCCAATCTAAGGATTAAACGCTTTGCTCTGGGGTTGATTTCGAGGCGAACAATGACTTCTCGACCACTTTTGGCAGTGATTGCCATCTTGTTGCCTTTATCGATAATCATTAAATAACCTGTCAAGAATTTTAGTCTTAGAGAAACACAGAACGCCAAACTGGGGAATAAACCATGAAACACCTACTTATCGGAGCCGCCGCTATCGCCCTGCTGACCGGTTGTAACAAGACCGACAAGCCAAGCAATATCGGTGAAGTTGAACTGTCAGACGTCACCGTGCGCACGGGCAATGCCGCCAATGCCGCCGAGGCCCTGGCCGCCATGTCATTGACCGATTCGGCCAGCGGGGTCCTGTCTTTCGCGAGCAAGGATGTCAGCGGCGCCAACGCGACCTTCACCGACCTGACCCTTTCCGGCGAAGAGGCGGTAAAAGTCGGTTCCCTGGTGTTCGAAGGCCTCGACATGACCGATGGCAAGGCCTCGTTCGGCAAGCTGAGCATCAGCGATATCACGATCTCGGACGAAGACGCCGCTGAAGGCGAAATGAAACTGGCCAATATCGAACTGGTCAATCCGTCGCCAGAACTCTCTGCCTGGATGGCCAGCGCCCTCAATGGACAGCCAACCGACTTCCCGTCTGTCGAGAACGTGCTGTTTGATTCCTGGTCGATCAGCGGCCTGACCGGTCAATTCACAGAGCATGATACAGTTGGTGCGTTCGGTCTCGACAAGATCGAGATCCGCGACATGAAAGACATGAAGGCCGCCCGCGCCCAGATTTCCGGCATCAGCCTCGACGTTGATGATGAAGACGGCCCGGTCAAGGTCAATCTCGGTTCGATGACCATGACCAATGTCGACGCGAAATTCGTCAAGGCGATCCAGGAGAATGCCGGTGACGAGGAAGCCCTGATGGCCGCCATCATGGACGTCGCCTACGACAATCCAATGGACCCGGGCTATGACAGCTTCAACCTTGATGACCTGTCCATCGCCGCTGCTGGGGTCACCTTTGCCATGCCATCGCTGGTTGCCGGGGTAGAGCGCAACGCGGCTGGCCAGCCTGTGAAATACATCACCCAACCGTTCACTATGACGCTGAATGGCGATGCCGAAGGCGGTGAAGCTGGCGAAGCCCTGATCCAGGGCCTGTCCCTGCTCAACTATGAGGGCCTGACCCTGAAAGGGGAGAGCTATGCCACGTACGATCCTGACAAGGACGTCGTCACCTATGAGGCCAAGAAGAATTTCTTCGAACTGGTCGATGGTGCCAAGTTCAGCTTCGGCGGCAAGATCGAAGGCTACAGCGCCTATACCAAGGAAATCGGCTCATCCTTCAACATTGCCGATATGGCTGACGGTGCCGAGCCGGACCCAGAGGCGATGATGAGCGCGATGGGCAAGCTGACCTTCCACAACCTGGAATTCAGCATTGCCGATGACAGCCTGCTGAACCGCGCC
>CBDUKI010000178.1:0-5592 GCA_965367765.1 uncultured Henriciella sp. | reverse complement strand
GAGCCAAGGCCCATACCAATCTTTGCCTTTCCGGCGGCAAGGGCCAGGTTTTTGCCTATGATATTGACGGGCGCCGCCTGAGTGCGCTGATCCCGCGTTTGAAACGCTCTGGCGCACATAATGTCCAACTGGCCCACCCGTCCGAGCCGGAGGCGCTTGAGGCGCTGCGCGCGGGCATGGACCTGGTTTTTGTCGATGCCCCCTGCACCGGCACGGGGACCTGGCGGCGACGCCCGGACTCGAAATGGCGGGTCAAGCCGAAACAGCTTGAGACGCGCATCGCCCAGCAGGATGAAGTGCTGGCCAAGGCTGCCGATTTCGTCAAACCCGGCGGGCGTTTGCTCTACGCCACCTGTTCCTTCCTGATCGAGGAAGACGAAGACCGGGTTGAGGCCTTCCTGGCCGCCCATCCCGGCTGGACGCAGGAAAACGCGGCCGAGCATGCCGCCGCCAGTGGCCTGTTGACCGAGCAGGGCGCAGAAACGGTTCGCGCCGGGCTGACCACTGCCGGTAGCGTTCGCCTGACCCCGCGCAGCGCTGGAACGGACGGGTTCTTCTTTGCGATCCTGCGCGCACCAAGCTAAGCAGACCTGACCGAAATCGAGGACACCCGTATGAAAACGCTTGCCTTCGCCGCCAGCAATTCCCGCAACTCCATCAACAAGGCATTGGTGACCTATGCTGCCAAACTGCTGTCTGAACAGGTGATGGAGACGGAGATTGACCTGGTTGACCTGAACGATTTTGCTGCGCCGCTCTACTCCATCGATATTGAGATGGAAGACGGCATTCCGCAGGCCGCAAAAGACCTCAAGGCGCGGATTGCGGCGGCCGACCAGGTGTTGATTTCGCTGGCTGAGCATAATGGTTCCTACACGGCGGCCTATAAGAGCATTTTCGACTGGATGAGCCGGCTCGAAGGCAAGGTTTATGAGGGCAAGCCAATTGTTCTCCTGTCGACATCTCCGGGCGGACGCGGTGGGGCCAGTGTCATGGCCCAGGCCAGCGCGTCCATTCCGTTCTTTGGCGGCGAGGTGAAAGCCAGCCTCAGCGTGCCGGGCTTCGGCCAGGTGTTTGACACGGCCAAGGGCGAGCTGACCGACCCGGATTTGCACGCTGAGCTGCTCAAGACGCTCGCCGCCTTCAAGGCCGACTGAGCCAGCACCTACGACCCGGCGTACATTTCGTGTCGCGCCGGGCTAGGCTCCTCATAATCTCCTGATGCGTGGCCCCGCGCGGGGCAGGGGGCCAAGCGGCGGTGGCCGGGCGCGAGCTGCCGTGATCATTGCCACGGCCATGGCGTCAAACTGCATGGAAATTTCTGTCCCGAAGCGGCGCAAGCTTGTCGCCATCAATGGGTTCGGGGCGAGAAGCAGGCCAGGGCGACGCCGGGCCAGGTGAAAGGCCAGTCGCCGGGCCCGGCCATGCGGATTGGTCAACAAATCGCCCAGCATGGCGAGGCGCGCGAAAAGTGGCGCGGACGGGTACGGGCCAGGCGATCGGGCGGGCCGGTCCGCACAGGCAAAGTCCCAATCTTGCGGCCAGGCATATTCGCCGGGGAACAGGCGCAGGCCGGGGGCTATGGGCGCTTTGGCCGGATCCAGATCACGCCGCTGGCGAGCGGGCTTCCACATGGCCGTACGTGGGCGAAGCCCCGGTTCCAGGTGCAGTGCCAGCAGCAAGAGGACGCGCCGCAGAAAGGCTTCAAGCGCATGCAATCCGGCGCGGAAGCGGTGTGCAGTCGCGCGTGTCAGCCATGGCGGGCCAAGGTTCAGACCATCCCGCGACAGGATACGTGCGCGCAGGCGATCCGCCAGGCGCAAGGCATGTTCCAAATATCCGGGGGTCGGCTCCATCAGGCCATTATAACCCGGGCTGGCCGGGCGGGGATAAGTCGGCCATAGGGCGTGGCTGAAATCTTGGTCAGGGGACAAAAATTATTGGTGCAGGCCTTTGAAATCCGATGTATATTTGCCGGGTCGCAATGTGCGATGTTTTTAAGGATCTTGCGTATGAGCGGTCTTAAGAAGAAAGGCCCAGCGCGCCGCGCTCCCAAACGGGCCCGTACCCTCAACCCCTCCCACGATAGCTTGTCTCCCAATCATGGCCGTCGTCGCAAACGGCATACGAATACCGATCACGGCGTCTACGATTATGACAATTGAAGAACGCGCGCCGCGTGTGCCAAGCCGGACCGATCCGCTCATCCGTTTGCGAGCGCTGGAGCGTGATGACCTGCGCTTTGTTCACGGGCTGAACAATAATCGCCGGGTCATGCGCTACTGGTTCGAGGAACCGTACGAATCCTTCGTCGAACTGGAAGAGCTTTATCTCAAGCACATCCATGACCAGACCGAGCGGCGCTTCATTGTCGAAACGCCGAACGGTGAGGCCGTCGGCCTCGTTGAGCTGGTCGAGATCACCTATATCCACCGCCGGGCCGAATTCCAGATCATCATTGCCCCGCTGCATCAGGGCCGGGGTCTCGCCAAGACGGCGACCATGGCGGCGGTCGATTATGCCTTCCGTGTGCTCAACCTGCATAAGCTCTACCTCGTCGTGGCGACCGAGAACCCCGTCGCCATCGGCGTCTATGAGGCGTGTGGCTTTGTCGAGGAAGGCCGGCTGGTCGATGAATTCTTTGTCGACGGCACCTATCAGGATGCCCTGCGCATGTTCCAGGTTCAGCCCGACTACCTGGCTCAGATGGGCCGAAAACCCGGCCTTGCCCCCGGCGATTGACCGTGAAGGGGCAATTGCCCCGTTTCCTTCGCAGCGCGAGTCGGCTAAAGGGCGGCATGACTGATCAAAAACACGAACGCGCCCTGATCATCGACTTCGGATCACAAGTGACCCAGCTGATCGCGCGGCGGCTGCGCGAAAGCGGCGTCTATTGCGAAATCCACCCCTTCAACAAGGTCGACAAGGCTTTCCTGGAGAGCTTTGACGCCAAGGCGATTATCCTGTCGGGCGGGCCGTCCAGCGTCTATTGGGACGATGCCCCGATGGCCGATCCGGCGGTGTTTGAAAGCGGCGTTCCCGTGCTTGGCATCTGTTACGGCCAGCAGGTCATGGTCCACCAGCTTGGCGGGCGGGTCGAAGGCGGCACCAGCCGCGAATTTGGCCGTGCCTTCATCGAGAAAGTTGTCGATGATCCGTTTCTCAACGGCCTCCTGGAACATGGTGAGCATGAGCAGGTCTGGATGAGCCATGGCGACCATGTGGCCGAGATGGCCCCCGGCTTTGGCGTGATCGCCAAGTCGCCCGGCGCGCCCTATGCCGTGATTGCCGACCCGGAGCGCAGGTTCTACGGCACCCAGTTCCACCCGGAAGTTGTCCACACGACGAATGGCCGCCAGCTCCTGCGCAATTTTACCCATGATGTGGCCGGTCTGAAGGGTGACTGGACAATGGCCGCCTACCGGGCCGAAGCGATTGAGAAAATCCGCGCCCAGGTCGGCAAGGGCCGGGTGATCTGTGGCTTGTCAGGCGGGGTCGACAGTTCGGTTGCTGCCGTGCTGATCCACGAGGCGATTGGCGAGCAGTTGACCTGCGTTTATGTTGACCACGGCCTGATGCGCGCGAATGAGAGCGAGGAAGTCGTCAGCCTGTTCCGCGAGCATTACAACATTCCGCTGGTGCATGTGGATGCGTCTGACCTGTTCCTTGGCGAACTGGCGGGCGTGTCTGACCCGGAGACCAAGCGCAAGACCATCGGCAAGCTGTTCATTGATGTGTTCGAGGCCGAGGCGAAGAAGATCGGCGGGGCTGATTTCCTCGCCCAGGGCACGCTCTACCCGGACGTGATTGAAAGCGTCAGCCCGACCGGCGGACCAAGCGTAACGATCAAATCTCACCACAATGTTGGCGGCCTGCCGGAGCGCATGAACATGAAACTGGTCGAGCCATTGCGCGACCTGTTCAAGGATGAAGTGCGCGCGCTGGGCCGTGAACTGGGCCTGCCGGAAGCCTTTGTCGGGCGTCATCCTTTCCCCGGGCCTGGCCTGGCCATTCGCATTCCCGGCGAGATTACCCGCGACAAGGCCGATACGCTGCGCAAGGCCGACGCGATCTATATCGAAGAGATCAAGGCGGCTGGCCTGTATGATGAAATCTGGCAGGCGTTCAGCGTCCTGCTGCCGGTCAACACGGTCGGTGTCATGGGCGATGTGCGCACTTACGAGGCCGTTCTGGCGCTGCGGGCGGTGACCTCAACCGATGGCATGACGGCGGATTATTATCCGTTCGAACATGCCTTCCTGGGCCGGGTGGCGACGCGCATCATCAATGAGGTCAAAGGCGTCAATCGCGTGGTCTATGACGTTACATCGAAACCACCCGGCACGATTGAGTGGGAATAGATCAAGCCCGGTCAGGCCCGGTCTGGCACACTCAGGCAGTCGCGTGAGGCATCGCCAAGCTCGCTGCCGCCATCGACGGTGTAGATCGAGCCGGTGACATAGCGCGAGGCATCCGAGGCGAGGAAGGTCGCGACATCGGCGACTTCGGACTTCTGGCCATAGCTGCGCAGGGCGATGCGGCGCTTGATGGCTTCTTCCATGCCGGCATTCGGCGCAAGCCGTTCCATGCCTTCCGTATCGGCAATCGGGCCGGGCGAAATGCCATTGACGCGTACACCCGCTGGCCCCCATTCGAGCGCCAGGCATTTGACCACCATGTTGACCCCCGCCTTGGCGGCGCAAGCGTGGATCTGCATGGGGGAGGGGTGGACCGCCTGGCCAGCGGTAATCGCGATCAGCGAGGCGCCGGTCTGGGCCGGGCCAGGCTTGTGGAGATAGTCGAAACTGGCGCGGAACACGTTATACGTGCCCAACAGGTCGATATCGACCACGGTCTTGAAGCCCTTTGCCGACAAGCCGACCGCTGGCGCCAGGAAATTGCCTGCCGCGCCCGAGACGACGCAATGCAACTCCCCAAACGCCTCGTGGGATTTGCGCATGGCCTCTTCGACCGCGTCATAGTCGCGAACATCGGCGGCGAAGCCCATGGCCCTGGCCCCGATATCGCTCAGCGTCTTGACGGCAGCGTCGACCTTTTCCTGGCGGCGTGACAGGACAACAAGATTGGCCCCGCGCGCGGCCATGGCCTCGGCAATGCCGAGATTGATGCCGCTCGTGCCACCTGCGATGAAGGCCGTTTTGCCCTTTAACGCCTCATTGCTGAATACTTGCGACATGTTCGTTCCTCCTGGTTTGCTCTGTTCTGATATCTGGGAGTGTAAGCGTTTGGGGCCGGAAGGAAATCCACGCCGCCACGGAAAGTTGGCCGTTTGAAGCGCGCTGAGCGATGCCAATCACAAGGCTTTGTTCACAAAGGCCAGAATGCCCCTTCACAAGCGTCGGCAAAGTTCGCATTCTGAAACCTGAAACAGTATAGAGGTAATGGAGCGTTTGATGACGACGAATACGAATTATCCGGTGCCGAAGGCTTTTGCCTGGTCGGCCCGCCTGAGCCAGCGCTCCTATCACACGTTGTATGAGAAGTCGTGTGTTGATCCGGATGGGTTTTGGCGTGAGCAGGGTCAGCGTCTGGATTGGATTGAGCCATATACGCAGGTCAAGAACACCTCGT
>CBDUKI010000177.1:0-5604 GCA_965367765.1 uncultured Henriciella sp. | reverse complement strand
TGGAAACCCGCTGAGTACGCCCTCACAAGCCGCCAGCGACGCCTTCAACCTGGCCATGGCCTGCTATTTTACGGCGCAGCCCGGGGCTGAAACGCATTTTGCGACCGCGCTTGAGGCCGATCCGGGGTTTGCGCTGGCCCATGTCGGTCTCGCCCGGGCCCTCCATGTGAGCGGCGACGGGCGGGCTGCACGCGCAAAAATGGCAGACGCAGAAAAACATACGGACGGGCTGACGACGCGCGAAGCCCAGCATCTGGCCATCCTAAACACCGTGATCACTGGGCAGGGGCCTGACCCGCTGGCGGCGGCGCGGGCCCACCTTGCGGAGTTCCCACGTGATGCGCTGATTGCGTCGCTCTGCCTCGGCGTGTTCAGCCTGATCGGGTTCAGTGGCCGACCGGGGCGCGAGGCCGAAAACCTGGCCATGGCCGCCGTCCTGGCCCCGCACTATGGCGACGATCCGTGGTTCCTGTCCTATTACGGCTTTGCCCAGATGGAAGCGGGCCAGCTGGCCCAGGCCGAACGCAGCATTGAGGTCTCGCTGGCTGGTAATCCGAAGGACGCCAACGCCGCCCATCACCGCGCGCACCTGTGCTACGAAATCGGCGACCCGGACGCTGGCTATGCCTATCTGTCAAACTGGATGAGCGGTTATGATCGGGCCGGCCTGATGCATTGCCACAATTCCTGGCATGTTGCCCTGTGGGCGATGGCGCGCGGCGACACCGACACGATGTGGCAGATCGTTGACCGCGACCTCGACCCTGACGTCACGCTCAGCCCGCCGATCAACGTCATGACCGACCTGGCGTCGCTCTTGTACCGGGCTGAACTGGCCGGTGTGGCCGTGCCTGGCGCGCGCTGGAAACAGGTCAGCGCCTATGCAGCGGCGCACTTTGCCAAGCCGCGCCTGGCCTTTGTCGATGTTCATTCTGCGCTGGCACATGCCATGGCGGGGGAGACCGAGCTGCTGGACCGCATCCGCAATGATGCCAAGGGCCCGGCATCGGACATGGTGGTCTGGCTGGCCGACGCATTCGGGGCCATCGCGCGCCAGGACTGGGCGGTCGCAGAAGCCCACCTCACCCGCACCCTCGGCGACCAGGCAAGGATTGGCGGCAGCCGCGCCCAGCGCGACCTGATCGAATTCGCGATGGCGCAGGTCCTGATGAAACAGGGCAAGTCAGACGCGGCGCGGCTGTTGCTGGCGACAAGACGACCCATGACCCAGCTGGAAACGGCTGTCGCAGCCTGATCCCACCCCGGCTGGGCCGGCACCAGGCCGCAAGCCGATGTCGCCTGGAAACCCGGCTATTTGGATGAGTCTTCAGCCGCTTCCTTGACGGTCTTGCCAGCTTTCTCGACGTCTTTGCCAAAGCCTTCAATCGTGTTGCAGGCCGTGAGCAGGGGCAGGGCAACGAGTGCCAGAATCAGAGCTTTCATCGCATTTCTCCTTGTCTTCGCCCTAGATGGCGCAAGACGCTCGTCAGGGCAAGATACGCTCTACTGTTCAGCTTGCGGACAGGCTGGCAGGCCACTGCCCCCGGCCAGTTCCCCGGCAGCTGGATCGCATGGCTCACCGGCTTCGGCGACCGGTACGCTGGGATCAGGCTCGAACACTTCTTCACGCACCTCATTGGCGACATGGCTGATGCCGCGCCCGGCAGCGCTGACATCCTGGCCAACCCCGTCGACGGTATAGCAACCGGCCAGACCGACCGGAGCGAGCAGCAAGGCTGCAAACGCAATTCTTCTCATCACCACACCTCATGGATTTTGCAGTTCCGGCATGATTCCACTTCAAGAAAACCGACTCAACCCTATTCCCCTAGGTGGCGACTCCCTGCTAAAGGCTGGCTGACCAATGGAGCGACCATGAAAACTGCCGTAATTGTCTTCCCCGGCTCGAATTGTGACCGCGATGCCCAGACCGCCCTGAAGCAAGTGACTGGCACCGATCCGGTCATGGTCTGGCACAAGGATGGCACGATCCCCGCCGATGCCGACCTCGTAATGGTACCGGGCGGCTTTTCCTATGGCGATGCCCTGCGTTGCGGCGCGATCGCGGCCAATTCACCGGTGATCACGCAATTGCATGCCCATGCCCAACGCGGCGGCTATATCCTTGGCGTCTGCAATGGCTTTCAAGTCCTGTGCGAGACCGGCCTGCTGCCCGGGGCGCTGATCCGCAATGCCTCGCTCAATTTTGTCTGCAAACCGCAGGCGCTCAGCGTTGCAACGGCCAATTCCGCCTTCACTTCAGCCTATGGCGGGGCGGCAGAGATCTCCATTCCGGTTGCCCACCATGATGGCAATTACGTCGCTGACGAGGCCACGCTCGACATGCTCGAGGGTGAAGGCCGCGTCGCCTTTCATTATGTCGGCAATCCGAACGGCTCGGCGCGCGATATCGCTGGCGTGATTTCCGAGAATGGGCGCGTCATGGGCATGATGCCCCACCCGGAACGCGCCATCGGTACAATTGAAGGCGGCACGGATGGGCTTGGCGTTTTTGAAAGCCTGATGGCGGCCGCTTGATCACACTTTGGGGGAACGAATGAAACAGATTGTCCTGAGCCTCGCGGCCGCACTGATGCTGGCCGCCTGCAACCCTGGCACGCAAGACAGCCCCCCGCTGGACGTCCCTGCCCCGCCGCCGGTTGACGCCGCAGAGACAATGTCCGACCCCGGCTTTGCCCGCAATGATTATCGCGACACGGCCAACTGGCTCTGTCACCCTGGCCGCGATGACGATGCCTGCGACATCGACCTGACGGCCACACAGATCGATGCTGATGGCAGCACCGTGATCCTGCCCTTCGAGCCGGCAACGGACCCTGGCTTCGACTGTTTCTATATATACCCGACCGTGTCCTTCGATCCGACACCGAACAGCGACATGACGCCCGGCCCGGAAGAGCTGAACGTCGCCGCCAACCAGTTTGCCCGCTACGGCCAGGCCTGCCGCCTGTACGCCCCGATGTATCGCCAGATCACACTTGGCGAGCTGCGCAAGCTGATGGTCGCCGGCAGTTCCGAGGCCGATCTCGAGATGCGCTATAGCGATATCAAGGACAGCTGGGACACCTATATGCGCGAGCATAATAATGGCCGCGGCGTTGTCCTGGTCGGTCATTCCCAGGGCGCGCACATGCTGTTCGAACTGTTGCAGAATGACCTTCTGGCCGCGCCGGAATGGTCACAGGTCATCGCCGTGCACGCGATTGGCTTTACCGCCCAGGTCGATCCGCAAACCGTCGGCTGGGGCGATGTGCCGCTCTGCACCTCGGCCAGCGATACTGGCTGCATGATCAATTACGAGACGTTCCGTGCCGATGCCGAGCCGCCCGCGGCGTCCCGTTTTGGCCAGGCCGGACAAGACGGGCACGCCATCTGCGTCAACCCGGCAGAGCTGACCGGCAGCGCCCACCCGCAGGCCTATATGAAGATTGTCGGCCTGACCGGCATTGCTCAGGATTATGGTGTCGAGGTTTCCACCCCTTTCGTCACCCTGCCCGGCCTGCTCAGCGCCGAGTGTCGCTCGAACGAGACGCATGACTGGCTCGCCATCACCGTCAATAGCGACCCGGCCGACCCACGCGCCGATGACATTCCCGGCGATGTCAAGGTCGGCGACCAGGTTCTGGCCGACTGGGGCCTGCACCTGGTCGACGTCAACCTGTTCATGGGTGATCTGGTCAGTCTCGCTGAAAGCCAGGGCGAAGCCTGGATGGCCGCAAACGCAGAGTGAAGCGCAAATGGCACTGGCGACTCATCCTATTGCAGGTTAAAGGCGGGCCATGACTGATACAGCCGCAATCATCACCGCCATGCAGGCCGAGCAGACCGAGACGGATGCTGCCGGTCACGGGATCAATGCCGAAGAGTGGGACCGCCTCATCACCCGCCTCGGGCGCAAGCCGAACCTGGTTGAACTGGGCATCTATTCGGTGATGTGGTCGGAACATTGTTCCTACAAGTCCTCGCGCCGCCACCTGTCGAAATTCCCGACCAAGAATGACCGCGTGATCCAGGGCCCTGGCGAGAATGCCGGCGTGATTGACATTGGCGACGGCCAGGCCGCCATCTTCAAGATGGAAAGCCATAACCACCCGTCCTATATCGAGCCTTACCAGGGCGCGGCCACCGGCGTCGGCGGCATCCTGCGCGATGTCTTCACAATGGGCGCGCGCCCCATCGCGCTGGTCAATGCGCTGCGCTTCGGTGACCCGTCGCACGAAAAGACTCGCAGCCTCGTGGCTGGCGTCGTCGCGGGCATTGGCGGCTATGGCAATTGCGTCGGTGTGCCGACTGTCGCGGGCGAAACCCAGTTCGACGAAGGTTATAATGGCAATATCCTTGTCAACGCGATGGCGGTTGGCCTGGCGGACCAGGACAAGATCTTTTACGCTCGCGGCGCGACCCCCGGCAATCCGATCTTCTATGTCGGCTCCAAGACCGGGCGCGACGGCATTCACGGCGCAACCATGGCGTCGGCAGAATTCTCCGAAGGCGACGAGGAAAAGCGCCCGACCGTCCAGGTTGGCGATCCGTTCACCGAAAAGCTGCTGATCGAAGCCTGTCTGGAACTGATGGCGACCGATGCCATCCAGGCGATCCAGGACATGGGGGCCGCCGGCCTGACCTCGTCTTCGGTGGAGATGGCCGACAGTGGCGGCGAAAACGGCGAAGGCATCGGCGTGCGTATGGACCTCGACAAGGTGCCACAGCGCGAAACCGGCATGACCGCCTATGAGATCATGTTGTCGGAGAGCCAGGAGCGCATGCTCATGGTGCTCTATCCAGACAAGATCGACCTCGCCAAGACAATTTTCGACAAGTACGATCTTGATGCCGAAGTGATTGGTGAGACCACAGATAGCGGCCACCTGACCTTGTTGCAGCATGGCGAAGTGGTTTGCGACATTCCGGTTGCACCGCTCGCCGAGGACGCACCCAATTATGACCGGCCCTGGACCGCGCCAAAGCCACGCGCGCCACTGGATATTTCCAAGTATCCAGAGCCTGAAGACTATGGCGAGGTCTTGCTCAAGCTGATGTCCTGCCCCGACATGGCGTCGAAACGCTGGATCTGGGAACAGTATGACCGTCACGTCATGGGCGACACGATCGACAGCTCGCAATCGCAGGGCGATGCCGCCATTGTCCGCATACACGGCACCAACAAGGCGCTGGCCATCTGTTCGGACTGCAACCCGCACTATGTCGCCGCTGACCCGTATGAAGGCGGCAAGGCCGTCGTCGCCGAGGCCTATCGCAACCTGTCATCTGTCGGCGCACGCCCCATCGCAATCACCGACAACCTGAATTTCGGCACTCCGGAAAAGCCCGACACGATGGGTTATATCGTCAAGTCGATTGAAGGCATGGCCGAGGCCTGCCGCGTGCTCGATTTCCCGGTCGTGTCGGGCAATGTCAGCCTGTATAATGAGACTGATGGCGTGGCTATTCCACCAACCCCGGTGTGCGGCGGCGTCGGCCTGATCGAAGACCTCGACAAGACGGCGACGCTGAAAGGCGCGCAGCCGGGCGATGTGCTGATCCTGATCGGTGAGACCAAGGGGCATCTGGGGGCCTCGCTCT
>CBDUKI010000176.1:0-5608 GCA_965367765.1 uncultured Henriciella sp. | reverse complement strand
AGCTGGAACCAGTCGCGGCAGGTGATGCGGTTGCCGGTCCAGTTGTGGAAATATTCGTGCCCGACAATGCTTTCGATGGCTTCGAAATCCGCATCGGTGGCGGTTGCTTCATCAGCCAGGACATAGGCCGAGTTGAATACGTTGAGGCCCTTGTTTTCCATTGCGCCGAAATTGAAGTCGCGCACGGCCACGATATTGAACACGCCAAGATCGTATTCGCGTCCAAACGTGTCTTCATCCCATTTCATCGAGGCTTTCAGGCTTTCCATTGCCCAGGCCGCGCGATCAGCATCGCCCTTGTCGACATGCACGGCGAGATCGACCGACCGGCCAGACATGGTGGTAAAGCTGTCGCGGTAGACGTCATAGTCGCCAGCACACAGGGCAAACAGGTAGGACGGTTTCAGGTGTGGGTCGTCCCAGGTGGCGAAATGGCGTCCGTCCTCCAGCTCCCCGGCTTCACCCGGTGTGCCGTTTGACAGCAGGATCGGGTAGGGCGCCTTGTCCGCCTCAACCCGGACATGGAACCGGCTCATCACGTCTGGACGGTCAGGCCAGAATGTGATGCGGCGGAAGCCGACACTTTCACACTGGGTGCAGAAACGCCCGCCGGAAATATACAGGCCAGACAGCGCGGTATTGGCCGTGGGATTGATGGTCACGTCGATATCGAGCACAAACGCATCAGGCGCGTCATGCAGGGTCAGGCTTTCCTCATCCTGCGTATAGGCGCTCGCCGCCAGCACCTTGCCGTCCACGGCAATCTGATTGAGCGTGAGCGAAACCCCGTCGAGCACCAGGTCACCTTCGCCCAGCCGTTTGACCTGCAGGCGCGAGCGTACGCGGGTCGCCTCTGGTTGCAGGTCGAAGGTCAGGTCAACCTGTTCAATTGCGAACGGATAGGGCGTGTAGTCGGCAAGCTGAACTTGTACGGGTGTTTCCGTGCGCATGGGAGGGCCTCATCTGCTGGTCGTTAAGAGCAGATGTACTCACCACGCGCGCGGTTTCAATCAACAATGTCTGTTTTTGTCATTCCGCGGCAATCGCGGTCGAATCGGCGACATTGTAGATATGGCGCATGATCTTGCGGGCGCGCCGGAAGGCCGGAACAACTTCCGGTGGGAAGGCGCGTGGATTGGTTTCGGCCAATCTCAGCATCGTCTTGCACAGGGCCACCAGGTCAGGGGCGTTGACGATCATCCTGGCCTGATGCTCGATGCGGGCTGGCTCACGATTGTATTCTGCGCTCGGCACCCGCCAACCGCCCCAGTCATACTCGTCGGTCAAAACGACCGGATAGGTGCCCGGGTGCGGGTGATGCGACGTGGTGGCGTCATCGAGATTGCGATTTGGGTGACGCTGGATGCGCCATTGCTCGAGCAGCATGTCATCTTCGACTTCATTGTTCGGGCAGCCGCGCATGACCTCCTCGGAGAGCAGTTCTCCGCCTGTGAACTCACGACCAAACCCGACATCATAGGTAATGCGCAGCGGCTCCTCGACGCCATTGGCCCAATGCGGGATGATCTTCTCGATCAAGGCATAGGTGCCGACGGGGCGGACATAGACACGCTGGCCACGATGAAACAGGGATTTTGCCAAGACTTCGGCCTCCAGAACATTTATCCTGACTATGGCAGATTTGGTTTTCGGCTTGGTGAAGCGAGTGTTTCAAATTTTACAGACAGGCTTAGCCGGCCTCGCCAAAACAGCTTCCGTGGCGTGACGGGTTTCCGCCCGCGTCAAGTGCGCTAATCTGCGAGAAAACACTCATCAAGGGAGGCCGACCGGCCATGAATTTCGACTTTTCTGAAGACCAGAAATTTCTAGGGAACGAGGCCCGGAAGTTTCTCAGCGGGGAGTGCACGACGGCGCAGGTTCGCGAAGTGCTCAATGATGACGACAAGAGCCACCATGAAGGCGTGTGGCAGAAGGTTGTCGAAATGGGCTGGCTCGGCACGGCTATTCCTGAGGCGTATGGCGGTCTTGGCCTTGGCGCGCTTGAGCTGTGCATCCTGGCCGAGGAAATGGGCCGCGCCCTGGCGCCGGTACCGTTTTCCAGCACGGTCTATTTCTTTGCTGAAGGCCTGATGCTGGCTGGCGATGAAAGCCAGAAGGCCGCCTTGCTCCCCGGCGTGGCCAGCGGCGACGTTATCGGCTGTTACGCCGCCAGCGAAGGGCCGGGCAATGTTGATGCTGACAAACTCTCGGTGAGCTTTGATGGTTCAAAACTGTCGGGCACGAAGACACCGGTGACCGATGGCGACATTGCCACCCACGCCCTGGTTCTGGCCAAGGAAGGCGCCGGGGCCAGCCTGGTCCTGGTGGACCTGAGCGGCCCGGGGGTCACGCGCAAGACGCTGAAAACGTTGGAGCCGACCCGCAGCCATGCCGAGATCACCTTTGATGGTGCCCCGGCAACTCGTATTGGCAAAGCGGGTGATGGCGCTGCCCTTAACGAAGCCATTCTCAACCGCGCGGCGGTCCTGCTGGGCTTCGAACAGCTGGGCGGCGCGTCACGCTGCCTCGAAATGGCGACCGACTATGCCAAGGAGCGCTATGCTTTCGGTCGTCCGATTGGGGGCAACCAGGCGATCAAGCACAAGCTGGCCGACATGTACGTGAAGAACGAAGTGGCCCGCTCGAATTGCTATTATGGTGCCTGGGCCCTGTCGACCGATGCAGCGGAACTGCCCGAAGCGGCCGCAGCGACACGCCTGGCGGCGAGCGAAGCCTTCTGGTTCGCCTCGAAGGAGAATATCCAGACGCATGGCGGCATGGGCTTTACCTGGGAGGTGGACTGCCACCTCTTCTACCGCCGCGCCAAGCTGCTTGGCGTTCAGGCCGGTGCTGCGGGGGTCTGGAAAGAGAAACTGGTCAGCGCGCTCGAAACCAAGAACGCGGCTTAGGGAAGGACTTAAGAGATGGATTTCAACGATACAAAAGAAGAAGCCGAATTCCGCGCCGAAGCACGCGCCTTCCTCGAAAAGCACCTCGAGCCGAAGAACGCCAATCGAATGGCCTCCTCACGTGAGCGGGCAAAGATGCTGGAGAAGGCCAAGGCCTGGCAGGCGACCAAGGCCAAGGCCGGTTATGCCAAGATTACCTGGCCGAAAGAGCTGGGCGGGTATGGCGGCACGGCTATGCAGCAGGTGATCTGGAACCAGGAAGAGGGCAAGTTTGACGCGCCAACCGGCCCGTTCGCGATTGGCCTCGGCATGTGTATCCCGACCGTGATCGCCTTTGCCTCGGAAGAGAACAAGAAGCGCTACGTGCAGAAGGCTGTTCTGGGCGAGGAGATCTGGTGCCAGCTATTCTCTGAACCGTCTGCCGGCTCTGATGTGGCGGGCCTGAAGACCCGTGCGGTCAAGGATGGTGATGAGTGGGTGATCAATGGCCAGAAGGTCTGGACCTCTGGCGCGCATTATTCCGACTATGGCATCGTGCTGACGCGGACAGACCCGAAAGTGCCCAAGCACAAGGGCCTGACCATGTTCATCATCAACATGAAGCAGCCAGGCGTCGAAGTGCGCCCGATCCACCAGGCGTCCGGCGGGCGCGAGTTCAACGAGGTCTACTTCACCGATGTGCGCATACCGGATGCGGATCGCCTTGGTGAGGTGGGTGCAGGCTGGAAAGTGGCGCTGGTCACGCTGATGAATGAGCGCCTCGCCGTAGGTGGTTCACCCGGCCCGGACTGGGCTGAGATCATGGACTATGCTCGCCAGGCCGGGACGCTGTCTGACGCGGCCTTCCGTGCCAAGCTGGCCGACTGGTATGTTGCCGCGCAAGGCTACAAGCTGACCAAGTTCCGCACCCAGACGGCCCTGTCACGCGGCGAAACGCCGGGTCCGGAAAACTCGATCGGCAAGATCATCACCGCCAATCACCTGCAGGATATCTGTAACTCGGCCATCGAGATGCAGGACCATTATGGCATCATCAATGATCCAGACGTGGCGCCGGCTGATGCGATCTTCCAGCAGAGCTTCATGTGGGCACCGGGCCTGCGGATTGCTGGCGGGACCGATGAAATCCTGAAGAACATCATTGCCGAACGCGTGCTTGGCCTGCCGCAGGATGTCCGCGTCGACAAGACGGTGGCGTTCGACGAGCTCAAGCAGGGTTAATCAAGGGTATCAGGTCCGGTTAAATTTGATCGGACCTGGTGGCCGCGATTTAACAATGCTGGGCTACGCTCTCCATTCGGGCAGATAATCTGTTCGGGTGGAGCTAGTGATGTCACTTTTTTCAGCAGGCAAAGGCAAACGGCCAGATGTCAAACGCGCGCTCGTCGAAGCGCCAGCGATCCCTGAGATCGTGCATCAGGAGCCACCGCGCCCGCATCAGGAGCGCAGCCCGCGCAAGAATACCTGGAGTGTCTGCACGATCAGCAATGATGGTGAAGGTGGCCGGGAGGCGGTGATTGTTGATGTCTCGCGCACAGGGGCACGCGTGCGCTTTCAGGGCCGTGGCAGCCTGCCATCCGTAGTCCATATCAAGTCGAGCCGCCTTGGCCTCAATCGCAAGGCGAGGGTGATCTGGCAGGACAATTGCGACGTCGGATTGCGCTTCATCCCGCCCGGCAAGTCCTAGTTCGCGCGGCGGCACCATTCGACGCCAGTTCGAATGCGGGCTAAACCCGGCGCATGACACGTTTTCAGATGATCGACACAAACGGGGTTCGCCTGCGGGTTGCCGTGGCGGGCCCGGAAGATGGCCAATTGGTCCTGCTCGTGCATGGCTTTCCGGAAAGCTGGTATTCCTGGCGCCACCAGATCAGGGCGTTGAGCGAGGCAGGTTACCGGGTCGCGGCGCTGGATGTTCGCGGCTATGGCGGCTCTGACCGTCCCGAAGCGATAGACGCCTATTCGATGCAGCAACTCGCCGGGGACAATGCGGGCGTCAAGGATGCGCTGTCGCCGGATCGCCCGGCTATCGTCATCGGGCATGACTGGGGCGCGCCCGTCGCCTGGAATACGGCGCTGCTCCATCCAGACCGGTTCAAGGCCGTTGCCGGCCTGTCGGTTCCATACAGCCCGCCTGGCGCTGTTGCGGCGATTGACCTGTTCAAGAAACTGTTCACCGAGCGCGGCCTGTTCTTCTACCAGGTCTATTTCCAGGATGAGGGTATTGCCGAGGCGGAACTGGAGGCCGATCCAGCCGAAACGATACGCAAGTTCTACTGGGCGATTTCGGGCGACGCACCGGACGGCACCTGGCCCAAGGACAAGCAGCATGGCGACACATTGCTCTACCGCTTGCCGGAACCGCCAATGCCGTTGGCCTGGCTGACTGAGCAGGATGTTGACTATTATGCCTCGCAGTTTCGCGCATCGGGCTTTCGTGGGCCGCTGAACCGTTATCGCAACCATCACCGCGACCATGCTTTCCTGTCAGCGCTTGACGACAAGCGCATTCACCAGCCGTCCCTGTTCATCGGCGGCACAAGGGACCTGGTGCTGAAAATGTATCGTGGTGATGTGGTCGAGGCGATGAAGCCTCACCTGACCAACCTGCAAGGCTCGCATCTTCTTGAAGGCTGTGGCCACTGGACCCAGCAGGAGCGCGCCGATGAAGTCAATGCGATCCTGCTCGACTGGCTGGC
>CBDUKI010000175.1:0-5609 GCA_965367765.1 uncultured Henriciella sp. | reverse complement strand
GGCGCGCAGGGCGTCGAGCACTTCGAAGGGTCCGATCCCGCGGTCTACACGCAGACGATTCTCGGTCACCTGATCGGTCAGGTGTCAGTGCGCCTGACCTTCCTCGGGCCGCTGGATTGATCCTGACCAATGAGTTTGTCGGCTTCACCGAGGTCGGCACGCTGTTTCTCAGCGAAGCCCATCGTGGCGGCGGGATCGGACGACTTGCCGCCCAGTCGCGCTACTGGTTGATGTCCACCGCACCCTCGCGGTTTGGGGAAATGGTGATCGCCGAACTGCGCGGCGTGGTCAGCCGGGATGGCCGTACGCCGTTCTGGGAATGCCTTGGCAAGCATTTCTTCCGCATGTCATTCACCGAGGCTGACTATCTGTCCGCGACGACCAACAATCAGTTCATTCTCGACCTGATGCCGAAATATCCAATCTATGTTGACCTGTTGCCACCAGAAGCGCGCGAAGTCATCGGTCGCTGCCATGCCGATGGCGTTCCGGCCTACAAGCTGCTGGAGTGGGAAGGCTTCCGTTTCGAGAAGGTGGTCGACATCTTTGATGGCGGGCCAATCCTGCAGATCCCGCGCAAGATGATCCGTACGACACGTGAAAGCCATGTCGTGACCCTGCAAACCGGAGAGGCAGAGGGGCATGCCGGCCTGGCGGCGCGAACCCAGCTGGAAAACTTCCGTTCCACAATGGTGTCGGGTGAGCTTGTCGACGATCAGACATTTGTGACAAACGCAGATGCGCTGGACCGGCTCAAACTCAAGCCTGGTGAGCAGGCACGTATCTGGCTGAGGACATAAGAGATGGCAAAGAGCGTTTTTATCGCTGGCAAATGGTCAGACGGAGCTGGCGAATGGTTCGAGAAGACCGATCCTGCAACCGGTGAGACCGTCTGGGAAGGGGAAGCAGCAACCTCAGATCAGGTCAATGCTGCTGTTTCTGCTGCGCATGCCGCTCAGACCGACTGGGCTCACCTGCCACAACATGATCGCACCCGTATTCTCGAACGCTATGCGGAAGAAATCGGCAACCGGGCCGACGCCATTGCCACGGCGATCAGCCGCGACATGGGCAAGACCAAGTGGGAATCCCTGTCAGAAGCTGCCGCGATGAAGGGCAAAGTCGCCATTTCGATCAAGGCGCAGGTTGAACGTGCGGGCTCGGGTCGGTCTGAAGCCGCTTTTGGATCCAATCACCTGACCCACAGGCCGCACGGTGTCATGGCGGTGCTGGGACCATTCAACTTTCCGGGCCATCTGCCGAACGGGCATATCGTTCCAGCGCTGCTGGCCGGCAATACCTGCGTGTTCAAGCCATCCGAGCTGGCCCCATCCGTTGCCGCGATCATGGTGGATGCGTTTGAAGCTGCTGGCCTGCCGGAAGGCGTCCTCAACGTGGTGCAGGGCGGGCGCTCGACCGGGGCGGCACTTATCAATGCCAACATAAACGGCCTGTTGTTTACCGGCTCGGCAGAAGCCGGGATTTTCTTTCACAAGCACTTCGCTGGACGCCCAGACATCATGCTGGCCCTGGAGCTTGGCGGAAACAATCCGCTGATCATCTGGGACCCGGCCGAGGTCGAAGCTGCAGCTGATATTGCCGCCCAGTCGGCCTTCCTGACCACTGGCCAGCGCTGTTCCTGTGCCCGGCGTGTTATCCTGCCATCGAACAAATGGGGGGATGAGGTTGTCGAGGCGATCATTGAACGGGCCAAGCGCCTGAAGATTGGCTCATGGGAAGACGATGCGGCCTTCATGGGTCCGCTCGTCTCGGAACAGGCCGCCGAAAATGCCACACAATTCCAGATGATGTTATCGAAAGCCGGTGGGAAATCCCTCCGCCGCCTGAAACGGATGGATCGTGGTGGCGGTTTCGTCACCGCCGGTGTGATTGACGTGACAGACGCCAGGAACGTGCCCGACGAGGAACTGTTCGGGCCACTGATGCAGGTCTACCGTGTCGACAGTTTCGACGAAGCCATCAAGCTGGCCAACGATACGCGCTATGGTCTCTCAGGCGGGTTGGTCAGTGATGATGATGCCCTCTGGCTGCAGGCGCACCGCGAAATGCGCGCTGGGATTCTCAACCGGAACCGACCGACCGCCGGGGCCAGTGGTGCCATGCCGTTTGGTGGACCGGGCTTGTCGGGCAATGGACGCCCTGGGGCTTACTATGCCGCAGACTATTGCGCCTGGCCTCAGGCGAGCCAGGTCGCCGACAAGGCAGAAAGACTAGGCGCCGTCGGGTTTCCAAAATAACAGGCTCGCAGCTTCACTCTGAGCCGATCGAGTCGTGAAGCTGCACCATTCTATTCGGGTCGTAAGTGACCCTTCGATCGGCGCAGGACAAGGATTTATCCATGTCGAGCCCAGATGCAGTTGAAGTCAATTTTGATGGCCTGATCGGCCCAAGCCACAACTATGGCGGCATGTCCGCCGGAAATCTCGCCAGCACCCACAATGCCGGGGATGTCTCAAACCCCCGTGAGGCGGCATTGCAAGGCCTGGAGAAGATGCGCCATCTGATCCAGGCCGGTCTGACCCAGGGCGTCCTGCCACCACTGCCACGCCCCAATCTGGACCTGCTGGTTTCAGCGGGCTTTACCGGCAGTGACCAGAACATACTCGAAGGGGCCGCCCAGGGCGCACCGCATCTGCTTAAAGCCGCCTATAGCGCCAGCGCCATGTGGGCTGCGAACGCGGCGACGGTCTCTCCGTCGGTTGATGCGGCTGATGGCCGTTTACACCTGTCTGTAGCGAACCTGTCCACCATGCTTCACCGTAGCATCGAGCACCCGGATACGGTGGCCAGTCTACTGTCTATCTTCAGCGACCCTGAATGTTTTGCAGTGCATGAAGCCTTGCCGATGCATGCGGCCTTCTCTGATGAAGGGGCCGCCAATCATGTCCGGTTGTGCAATGCTCATGGCGAACCCGGCATTGAACTGTTTGTCTATGGCCGGGATGAAGCCCCTTCTGGCACCCATTTCCCGGCCCGCCAGACCCACCTGGCCTCTCAATCCATTGCCCGCCGGCACATGCTCAACGCGCAGCGAACGGTCTTTGCCCGGCAGTCTGTCGCCGCGATCGAAGCAGGGGCCTTCCATAATGATGTCGTCTGTGTTGGCACGCGCGACACGCTGTTCTTCCATGAGCAGGCCTTTGAGGACACCGACAGCACCTTGCGTGACCTGAAGCGCGCAAGCGAAGGCTTGTTCGATTTCAAACCAGTCATGGTTTCAGCGGCCGATGTGCCGCTTGAGGACGCTATCCGGTCCTATCTGTTCAATTCACAGCTTCTTGTCTGGCCAGGGGAAGACCGGCTTGTCCTTCTCGCACCTATGGAGGTTCACGAAACACCGAGCACGAGAGCCTATTGCGAAACCCTTGTGAGTGGGAATGGCCCGATTGGCCGGGTCGAATTCATTGATGTCCGCCAATCCATGCGTAATGGCGGCGGCCCGGCCTGCCTGCGTCTTCGCGTGGTCATGACCGAACAGGAGCGAGCCGCCGCGCACCAGCCGTGCCTGTTGAACGAAGCAAAGATTGACAAACTGGCAGACATAGTCGCGCAGAGCTATCGCGACCGCGTCGTGCCATCCGATCTTGCCGACATTGAATTCGCACGCGAGTGCTGGTCTGCACGCGAGCAATTGCTGGCTGCGCTCGAAATGGAAGAACTGGCATAGATGGCTGTATTTGACTTCAATATCGCTGCCCAACAGGGCCAGGCCCGCACTGGTGAACTGATTACGTCTCGCGGAACGATCCGCACGCCTGCATTCATGCCTGTTGGCACGGCTGGAACCGTCAAGGCGATGTATATGGACCAGGTGCAAGCTGCCGGCGCCGACATCATCCTAGGCAACACATATCACCTGATGCTCAGGCCCGGGGCGGAACGTGTCGCCCGGCTTGGTGGTTTGCACAGCTTCTCGAAGTGGAGCGGGCCGATCCTCACCGATTCTGGAGGTTTTCAGGTCTGGTCGCTTAGCCAGTTGCGCAAGATGGATGATGAAGGCGTGACATTTCGCAGCCACATTGACGGGTCTGAGCACCGCTTGACCCCAGCACGCTCCATCGAGATCCAGGCCGACCTGCTTGGCGCGGACATTTCGATGCAACTGGACGAGTGCACCAATTGGCCATCAACGCATGACGAGGCCAAACGCTCCATGGAGCTATCGCTCAACTGGGGTGGGAAATCCCTGCAGGCCTTTGGCGCGCGCGACACGCAAACTCTGTTCGGGATTGTCCAGGGCTCCACATTTCCGGACCTGCGTGAGATCTCTGCCAAGGCGGTTGGCGGCCAGGGGTTTGGCGGCATCGCAATTGGCGGCCTGGCCGTTGGCGAAGGCCATGATGCTATGTGTGAAACCATCGACTTCACCGTGCCGCATCTGCCACCAGAGTATCCACGTTACGTGATGGGCGTCGGCAAACCGATTGACCTGGTCGAAGCGGTGGCTCGTGGGATCGACATGTTCGACTGTGTCTTGCCCACAAGGGCCGGACGCCATGGCCAGGCCTGGACCTGGGAAGGGCCGATCAACCTCAAGAACGCCAAATTCGCAGAGGATCAATCGCCGCTCGACCCAGCTGTGAACTGCGTCGCCAGCCAGGACTACTCGAAAGCCTATCTGCATCATCTGATTCGCTCCGGCGAATATCTTGGTGCGATGGTGCTGACCTGGCACAACACAGCCTTCTTTCAGGCCTTGATGGCCGAAATTCGAGCGGCGATTGCCGAGGGCAAATTCGACACGCTCCGCCAGGACCTTCATGCGCGATGGGCGCACACAAAGTCAAAGCCGAGCCCTAAACAGCCTACTTGAACACGACCTTCGGGTCGTCATCCGCGACCGGTGCTGGAGAGGCCGGAACCGGGCACGCTTTCATCAGGCCGATGCCCTTCAGGAAGGTCCGCCGGTGCGAGCCACGGTCATAGGCCTTGAGGACCTTGCGCTGGTGACTGTTGGCGCCGGTGATCTCTCGGACAATGCCGCGATACGGGATGAGGCCCGATGCCCCCGAGGCCACGGCATCCAGAAAGGCTGTGGAAGCGCCATCTGCTGCACGCTCGTCGAGCGACTTCTTGTCAGGCGGTGGAACATCGAAATCTCGACCGAGGACGCCATCGAGGGCGGTGACGGCTTCGGCAATCTCCTCGCAGGACATATCTGGATCGATCTCGTATGGATTCTTGATCTGCTTGAGAAGCTCTGGAATCTTGTCACGCTTCAGGTTCAGGTCTTCCAGCGGGGCCGTCGCGGCCTCACCAAATCCGTCGCTCGATTGCTCCACGGCTCGTTCAGTCATGGACGGTTTGGAAGCTTCGCTTTCAGTCTCGGTCTTCGTCGACTGACAGGCCGCGATCAGGCAGAGAGAAGCCAGTAAAAACAGCGATCTTTGGTTCATTTTTCCATGGAAAGCGATTGAGCTGCAAAGATCAATAAGTATCCCTGCGAATTGTCAGCAAAAAGCGTTGACCTCGCTACACCACTCAATTAAGTCAGCCGTTCGGAGCGCCCATAGCTCAGTTGGTAGAGCAACTGACTTTTAATCAGTAGGTCACAGGTTCGAATCCTGTTGGGCGTACCATTTTCATTA
>CBDUKI010000174.1:0-5621 GCA_965367765.1 uncultured Henriciella sp. | reverse complement strand
CAAGGCAGGGGTGGCGGACTGGCGCTGCGGCGGGTCGAGGCAGATATCGGCCCCCGCCTGGGTCAGGCTAAGATAGTCCAGCAACACCCCACAGGCCGCCAGCTCACCCTTGCTGAACACCCCGAAAGCATCCAGCGCCGCGACCTTGAATGCGGCTTTCAGCAGACGCTCACCAGATTTTGCGCTGGCCGCCGAATTGGGGCGGGGCATGACCAGTGAGCGCACGTCCTGCGTCGCCATATCGACCAGTGGCCGGGCGAGGTCTGCTTCGGTCACCAGCAATTCGGTAATCGGCAGGGCCGACAGGGTTTCGCCCAATTGCTCCGGCGCGACGGGGCGGACCTCAAAGTATCCGGTCGAGACATCGCAAGCCGCCAGTGCCGCCTCGGCCCCGCCTGCAACGAAGGCGATCGCCACCAGTGCCTGGCCTTGCCTGGGCGGTAACAGGGCATCCTCGGTAATCGTGCCGGGGGTGACGATGCGCACGACCTCACGGCGCACCACGGATTTTGAGCCGCGTTTCTTGGCCTCGGCCGGGCTTTCAGTCTGTTCGCAGACGGCAACCCGTGCGCCGGACTTGATCAACCGTGCCAGATAGCCCTCGGCCGCATGGTAAGGCACGCCCGCCATCGGGATGGGCTGACCCTCATGTTCGCCGCGGGCTGTCAATGTGATGCCGAGAATCTCGGCGGCCTGCACGGCGTCGTCAAAGAACAGCTCGTAGAAATCCCCCATGCGGAAGAAAAGCAGCGTATCAGGATGTTCGGCCTTGATCGCGAGGTACTGCGCCATGAAGGGCGATGGCGCCTTGCCTGCAGATGCTGGTTTCCTGTTCTGTCTAGCGCTGTCAGGCATTCTGTGTCCGAATCTTCATCAAACTCGTCAAATAAGCCATTGGTTACGGGTTGTCCCCCCCTGCAGACAGGCTTAGGGACTGTCGAACAAATTTTGAACAGCGCTCCAAAGGCCAAGAGCATGACAACCAAACGCCCTAACTTCACAGACCAGGAAGCTCTGGATTTCCACTCCAAGCCGACACCTGGCAAACTGTCGATGATGCCGACCAAACCAATGGCGACCCAGCGCGACCTGTCACTGGCTTATAGCCCAGGCGTGGCTGTCCCGGTTGAGGCGATCGCCAAGGATGATGACCTCGCCTATGAGTATACGTCCAAGGGCAACATGGTCGCGGTGATTTCCAATGGCACGGCGATTCTCGGCCTGGGTGACCTCGGCCCGATGGCGTCCAAGCCGGTGATGGAAGGCAAGTCTGTCCTGTTCAAACGCTTTGCCGACATCGACAGTATCGATGTCGAGGTGCAGACCAAGGAGATCGACGAGTTCTGTACCGTTGTGCGCAATATCGGCGCGACCTGGGGTGGCATCAACCTCGAAGATATCGGTTCGCCGGAATGTTTCATCATCGAGAGCCGCCTGCGTGAGGAGCTGGACATCCCGGTCTTTCACGATGACCAGCACGGCACGGCGATCATCGCGGCGGCTGGCGTGATCAATGCCTGCCACGTTACCGGGCGCAAGCTTGAAGACCTGAAGGTCGCCGTGTCAGGCGCGGGCGCTGCCGGCCTGTCCTGTGCAGCCCTGATCCGCAACCTCGGCGTCAAGCCGGAGAACATCTTGATGTGCGACTCGACCGGGGTAGTCTATGAAGGCCGGACCGAGCGCATGGACCAGTTCAAGTCCGCCTTCCAGGTCAAGACAGATAAACGCACCCTGGCCGAAGCGGTTGAAGGGGCAGACTGTTTCCTGGGGCTCTCGGTCAAGGGCGCGATGACCCCTGAAATGGTCAAGTCCATGGCCGACAAGCCGATCATCTTTGCCATGGCCAACCCGGATCCTGAGATCAAGCCGGAAGAAATCAAGCGGGTCCGCGATGATGCGATCATTGCGACGGGGCGCTCGGACTATCCCAACCAGGTCAATAATGTCCTCGGGTTCCCATACATTTTCCGCGGCGCGCTGGATGTCCGTGCGCGCAGTATCAATGAGGAAATGAAGGTTGCTGCCGCTCAGGCCCTGGCCGAGCTGGCACGCGAGGATGTGCCCGACGAAGTGGCCGCCGCCTATCATGGCGCGCGCCCGACCTTTGGCCCGGAGTACATTATCCCGACGCCGTTCGACCCACGACTGATCAGCTTCATTCCGCCCTTCGTTGCCCAGGCGGCGATGGATACCGGCGTGGCGCGCAAGCCAATCAAGGACATGGATGAGTACCGCCATGCACTGGCCCGTCGGCTCGATCCGGCAGCCAGCTTCCTGCAAGGGGTGCAGAATGCAGCGCGCGGCGAGAACAAGCGGATCGTGTTTGCCGAAGGCGAAGAACCACAGGTTGTCCGCGCGGCCTGGACCTTCAAGAATCAGGGCCTTGGCCACCCGATCCTGATCGGGCGGGCCGAACAGGTTTCGCGCACGATGCGACAGATGGGTGTGCCCGATGGCGCCCTTGAGGTTGTGAATGCCCGCCTGTCGGACCGCAATGCAGACTATACCGACTATCTCTACGAGCGCCTGCAACGACGCGGTTACCTGAAACGCGATGCCCAGCGCCTGGTCAACCAGGATCGCAATGTCTTCGGCTGCTGCATGCTGGCCAATGGCGATGCGGACGGCATGGTGACGGGCGTGACGCGCAATTATGATGTCTGCCTGAAGGACGTCTGGCTGACACTCGATCCGCTGCCGAACCACCGCGTTATTGGCATGTCGATGGTGATCAATCGTGGTCGCACCGTGTTTATTGCCGATACAAGTGTCACCGAGCTGCCCGATGGCGAAGCGCTGGCGGGGATCGCCCGCGAAGCCGCGAAGGCGGTCAAACGGCTTGGTTTCGCGCCACGCGTGGCCTTCCTGTCCTATTCAACCTTCGGCAATCCGATGGGCGAGCGGACTGAGAAGGTCCGTGAGGCCGTGGCTTTGTTGGATGCCGCCAAGGATTGCGATTTTGAATATGAAGGCGACATGGCTGCCGACATCGCACTGAACGGATCGCACAACCTGCTCTATCCGTTCTCGCGCCTGACCGGGCCGGCCAATGTGCTGGTCATGCCGGCCATTCACTCAGCCTCGATTGCGGCCAAACTGCTAGAGGGGATGAGCCGGGCAACCGTGATCGGGCCGATCCTGCTGGGCATGTCCAAGCCAGTGCAGATTGCCCCGCTGGGGGCCACGGTGAATGACCTGGTCAACCTGGCCACGCTTGCGGCCTATGAGATTGATGAGGTCGAGGCCCCAAAGAAGCGCCGCCCGAAGAAAGCGACCTAGGGCGGCTCGTCAGCGGCTAGGCGGCTTCGATATCGGTCTTGTTGAAACGCGCCTGGCGCAGCCATTCAATCGCGGATAGGGCGACGGCCACCATGCCAAGCCAGAACGTGATGATGAAGACGGTATAATAGCCTTCGATCTCGATGATCTCACCCAGCCAGGAGCGGCCGAGCGTGCCCAGCAGCATGGTAAGTGAACCGAGCAAAGCATATTGAACGGCAGCAAAGCGGGCGTTCACCACTGAGGTCAGATAGGCCACGATCGCGACACTGGCAAAGCCACCGGCCAGGTTCTCGCCGGCAATTGCCATCATCAGACGGGCCATGCGCTGGCCCTGGTCGGGCGCGACCGGGTCAGGCGAAATCGTGGCGGCCCATTCGGCAAAGGCGATCAGCGGCGTGTCGAGATGGGTAAAGGCCAGGAAGCCATCCATGGCGGCCCCGCCCGCCGACAAGTCGGCGAAAAGCAGGTTGGTTGCCGCAGCCAGCAAGGCCCCAACGACCAGAACCGGCATGCGCCCGATCACGGCGATAACCGTCGCGCCGAGGCCCGCCCCGGCAATCGTCATCAATACGCCGAAGAATTTCGAGGCAATGGCGACATCATCCATTGTGTGATGCAGGGCGCCGAACCGGTCATCAAGATAGAACGGATAGGCAAATGCGCCCCAGACGGCATCCGTGAAGCGATAGGTCAATGCCAGCAGCAGAACCAGGATGACGCCCCAGCGCATGCGTTGCACCAACTCCATGAGCGGGTCGAAAATTGCCCGGAACAAGGCCCGTAGCACACCCTGCTGGGTCGGCCTGTCAGCTTCGCTCTGCGCTGTCGGCTTATGAGCAAATAGCAGGTAGGCCGCGACCAGGGCCGGCAACAGGACGGTCAGGAAAACGATGATCGGTCCCTGGTTGCGGACGAAATTACGGGCGCTTGGATTGGTGTCGAGGATCAGGGCCTGGTTCATGAACCACAGGATCATGCCGCCCGCGATCAGCCATCCAAGAGAAACGCTCAGCGTTGCATTGCGCCGTACAGTGTCGGGCAGGCTGGCAAAGAAACTCGGACGGTGAAGGTCCTGGTTGAGGTCATTGTCAGGCTCAGGCGCGATCCATGTGCCGATCGCGGCGATCAGCATCATTCCGGCGATAATCAGGTAAACGCTGACCCAGCCGAACCGGGCCGCCAGGAGCAGGGCGACAAAGCCGGTAATGAAGCCTGACAGGCGATAGCCGAACTGGTAGAGCGCCGCCATCAGGTCGCGGTCCTCATCCGAGCGGGCTACCTCGATCCGCCAGGCGTCGAGGATAATGTCATGCGTGGCCGACATCAGGGCGATACACAGGGCGAGCAGGGCCAGTGCGCCAATGCCGTCCGCCGGATCGGACAAGGCCAATAGCGCGAGCAGCACTGCCATCGGCACCTGGAACATCAGCAGCCAGGAGCGCCGCGCGCCCAAACGGGCAAACGGGATCCATTTCGGCGTCTGGAAGGCCGGGGCCCACAAATATTTGAACGAATAACCAAGCGTGATGATCGACAGGATGCCAATGGTCGAGGGTTTGACATCTTCAGTGGTCAGCCAGGCATTCAGCGTGCCAAGCACGGCGCCATAGGGCAGGCCAGCGGCAAAGGAGAGCAGCAGCATCGCTGCCATGCGCCGGTCATTCAGGGCCCGCATGGCGCGGATGAAACGCGGGGTTTCATCTGCCTGGGCCTCAACCGTCTCGCTCACGCGGCACCTGCCTTATTGGCCTGGTCGGTCCATTTCAATGCGATCCGGCGCAGCGCCTCGGCATCGAGTGGCTTGGCCGCGACCCCATTGGCGCCGGCGGCGAAAGCGCGCCGTTCAATCTCTGGGTTGATTTCGGCCGAAACCGCAATCACCGGCACGTTCGAGCCGCTGGCACGCAGGCGTTTGGTCGCTTCAAATCCGTCCATGATCGGCATCCTGAGATCCATAAGCACCATTTGTGGCCTGATTTGGTCAATCACGTCGAGGGCCTCGCGACCTGTCGAGGCCACAGACACGGCAAAACCGGCTGATTCCAGGGCGCGCCGGGCAATCAGCGCATTGATCGGGTTGTCATCGGCGATCACGATATGGCCCTGGCCCTGGGCATCGGGGGCATCCTGGGTCGCTGTCTCGCCTGCCATGGCGAGACCTGCGCGTTCGATCAGGGAGCTGGCGCGCAGGGGCCGGACCAGCCAGCCTGCTGCCCCAATGGTGCGAAAGCGCGGCATCTCGGCCCGGTCTTCCGGGCGCAGGACGATCAGCACAGGGGCCGTGTTGCACAAGGCGCGCAAGGTGTCTTCGGGCAGGTCTGCGCTGGCCAGGATCAACC
>CBDUKI010000173.1:0-5638 GCA_965367765.1 uncultured Henriciella sp. | reverse complement strand
GGTGGCATTGCCTGCGCGGCTGCGGAAATGGCGCTGGCGAGCGGGGTGGGTGTTACTTTTCAAAGCAAGCTGTCACCCAATGAATTATTCGGGGAAGATCAGGCTCGAACCTTGCTTGCGGTCCCCACTCACACCTACAATGAAGTCAGGAAACAGATTTCACGTTTCGTCCTGGTGAAAGACTGGCGCTTGGTCCGCCTTGGTGATTTTTCCAGCGGAGGTAATTTCGTTGCGCCAAACCTGATTATTTCACTATCTGAACTCCGCGAGGCCCATGAAGGCTGGCTGCCGAGCTATATGAACAAGGTCGACTAGGCGAGTTCAATTCAGGCCCTTGGCCTCGTCACACATGTTGGAGACCAGCGCCGTTGCGAACGTGCGCGGTTGCGCCTCGCCATTGAATTTCAGGCCAGAGAGCGACAGCTCGTCCCGCGCGGTATTGTACATCACTTCCAGTGTCGCCTTGGTCGACACACCGATATACAGCACCTGGCCCTCGGCGGTGACCCTTAACGTGTCAGGATCATCCGTTGCATAGGCCGACCACAGCGTCTTGGAATCGAGACCGGTAATGAAATAGTCATTGACGATCGTGCCCAGGGTTTCGCCCGGACATTCCGGCAAGGACGCATCCTTGGCGTCGTCGATCACGGTGCGGCGACAGGCTGCCAGGAGCGTCGCAGCCGCCAGCAGACCTGCGCGTTTGAAAAATCCCATCAGTCTTCCTCCCGGCCCGCAGCCTAGGCCGGAATCAATTATCCGCCAAGCTGGTTTCCGATTGGGCTGCAAGCGTGTCCAGTTGGGCATCGGCGGCCTCGGACACCATGATCGCCGTCTCGACCGCCTTCAGATACCAGTCCGTATCGATCTTCTCGAAATCATCACTCGGCTGGTGATAGTCTGGATGGTCCTCAACGCCGAGATAGACGAAGGCAATGCCGGCCTTGTGAAAGGCGGCATGGTCAGACAGCAAGGTCCAGTCATCCTGGCCCTCGACACTGCCATCAAAACCCATGTTCAGGCTCACCGGCGCACGCGCGGCAACATCCGCGAGCAGCGGGGCCAGGTAAGGGCGGTGCCCCGCCCCAGCGGCCCAGAGCTGGCCATTGTCCCCGCGCGACAGCATGTCGAGATTGAGGTTCAGAGCGATGGGGCCCATCGCCTCTGGTGGATTGGTCACGAAACTCGACGCCCCGCCATGGCCGACCTCTTCCCGGTCCAGCGCAACGAAAACCATATCGTGCAGCGGCTGCACATTGGCGAAATGTTCAGCCACGGCCAGCAGGCCCGCCACGCCTGAGGCATTGTCGTCCGCGCCGTTATAGATCTCGCCATCGACCAGTCCGAGATGGTCATAATGGGCCGTCACGACGAGGGTCAGCGCACTGTCAGAGCGACCGTCCAGATGCCCGACCAGATTGACGCCTGTATAGGTCTCACCCTGATAGGTTGTGGTGAAGGCCTGCTCATAGCCACTGTCGAAGCTGGCGAGGCCAATCTCACCCATCCGTTCGGCGATGACGGCGCGCGCCGCCGCCGCACCTGGTGTCCCGGTGCCCCGCCCAGCCATATCATCGGCGCTCAGGACACGAACCATGTCAATCGTCGCTTCATGCGACCAGCTTGGCGATGTCGTACATCCTGCCAGCCCGAACAGGGTCAGTCCGGCCAGCCCGCTCAACATGCAAAAGCGCATAGTTTTCTCCCCAATCTTTTCCGGGCGGGTCAGGCCTCACCCTCAGCTTTCAGCCGCGGACTGACATGTTCCTCGGCCCTATATTCGTTCGAACGCATCTCGTGCAGGCGCGAAACCGTGCGCTGGAATTCGAAACTGCCATCCCCGGCCGGGTATAGCTGCTCTGGTTCAGCCGCCGCGCTCGCCACCAATTTGACCTTGGCCTCGTAGAGCGCATCGATCAATGCCACGAAGCGGGCCGCCTCATTGCGATATTCCGGGCTGAGGCTGGGAACATCATCCAGCAGAACCGTGTGGAAGGTCGCAGCAATCATCAGATAATCCTGCGCCCCAAGCGGGCGGGCACACAATTCGTCAAAGCTGAACCGCGCCACCCCGGCGGCTTCACGTTCAACCCGCAATTTGCGCCCCTGTATAGTCAGTTCGCAATGCTGCGCCTGTGCCCCCAGCGTTAACCGTGAAAATGCCCGGTCGAGCGCGGCTTTGCCCGCATCGACATACCAGACCGGCGCCTCGGTCAGCCGCTCCAGGCGGTAATCGCGCGCCGAGGCCAGTTCGAAGACATCGCAATGGACTTTCAGGACGCCGATAAAGGGGGTGAACAATTCGCGGTTGATGCCGTTCTTGTAAAGCTCGTCGGGTTCACGGTTTGAGGTCGCGACCACAGTGACCCCGCGCTTGAACATTTCCTCGAACAAGCGGGACAGGATCATCGCATCGGCAATCTGCGTGACCTGGAATTCGTCAAAGCACAGCAGGCGCGCCTCGCTGGCGAACTGTTTGGCCACCGGTGGAATCGGGTCCGAGACGTCCTTGCGGGCGCGCGCCGCCGTCAGGCGTTCATGCACCCGTCCCATGAACTCATGAAAGTGGACCCGGCGCGAGGTGACCGGCGAGGCACCATGGAACATGTCCATCAACATCGACTTGCCGCGCCCGACACCGCCCCACATGTACAGGCCCTTAACCGGCTTGGGGCGTGAGAACCAGCCGCCACGCCCGCCTGATTTCAAGCGCTCCAGAACCTCATCGAGATGGTGCGCAGCTGCCATCTGGGCCGGGTCAGCGGACAGGTCGCCCGCCTCAATCCGGGCCTGTAGGCGCGTGCTGACCTGCCTCAAGATATCAGCCCCCACCCAGAACGGAGGCGATCTGCTGTGAGAAATGCGACAGGACACGCGGCTCAACCGCAATCGTTGCCAGAATCCCGGCCAGCGCACCGCCAAGATGGGCCTCATGGCCGATCACCTTGTTTTCGCGTTGCGCCAGGATGGCACTGGCAACAATGAAGATCACCGCCAATACCACTGCAGGGAATGGGATTGGCAGCGGGAAGAAATACAGTTTCTCGAACGGCGCCAACAGAGTGAAACTCATGACGATGCCTGAAGTGGCCCCCGATGCGCCGAGCGCGCGATATTCTGGCTTGCGCCGGTTCTCCATCAGCGACCAGAGATTGCCGCCAAGCAGGGCCGCAAAATAGATGATCAGATACTTGTTGGCTCCAAATGCGTATTCGATCAGGGAGCCGAACATCCACAGCACGTACATATTGACGAACAGGTGCAACAGGCCGCCATGCAAGAAGCCGCTGGTCAGCAGGCGATGATATTCACGCTGGCTGACAATCGGGCCAACATGGAACAGGTTCTTGTTCATGAAGGTCGGGTTGGCCAGGGCGACCAGGCTGGCCACGACATTGGCGGCGATCAGCATCGTGGTGATCGGAAAGTCGGCAAAATGTTCCATATATCTCGTCTAACTCATCACAGAGCGCTGTACAGGCGGCCAAATGTGCAAATGCCGGGCCTAGAGCAGATCCTCGTATAGATCGGTGCGCCGATCGCGGAAAAAGCCCCAGGCCGCCCGGTCCCGCTCGATCAGGTCGAGGTCGAAACGCGCTGAAATCACGCCTTGTTCGGTCCGGTCCATGTCGGCCACGATCTCACCTGTCTGATCGGCGATGAAGCTGGTGCCGTAGAAGACCTGTCCGTCCTCATCGCCGACGCGGTTGGCAGCCACGACGGGGATGACATTGCTCACCGCGTGGCCGAGCATCGCCCGGCGCCAGCGCGCCGCTGTGTCCAGCCCGGCATCCTGGGGTTCAGCGCCAATCGCGGTCGGATACATCAGCACATCGGCGCCCTGCAGCGCCATTGCGCGCGCCGCCTCAGGGAACCACTGGTCCCAGCAGATGCCAACCCCGACATTGCCCTTTTGCGTGCGCCAGACCTTGAAGCCGGTATCGCCCGGACGGAAATAGTACTTCTCCTGATACCCCGGCCCATCGGGAATATGGCTCTTGCGATAGAAACCCATCAGAGACCCATCGGCATCGATCATCACCACCGTGTTAAAATATTCCGGCCCGGCCCGCTCGAAGATCGAAACCGGCAAGACAACACCCAAGTCGCGCGCCAGCGGGGCCAGGCTTGTCACCGCGGGATGCTCGGCCCAGGGATAGGCGGTGGCGAAGTGATGCTCTTCCTGCGTCTTGCAGAAATAGGGCGCGCAGAACAGTTCCGGCGCCAGGATGATCTCGGCCCCCTGCCCCGCCGCCTCGCGGACCAGTTCGGCGACACGGGCAATATTGGCCTGCATGTCCGTGCCGAATGATGATTGCAAAGCAGCGACTTTCAGGCTTCGCGTCATGCCTTTTCTCCTGTTTCGAAACGCGGAACCTCGCGCGTCATGCAGTGAAAACTGCCACCGCCTGCCAATATATGGCTGGCTGGCAAAGCGACAATCTCCCGCCCCGGACACAATTGCATCAGCGTCTCAATCGCCAGCTGGCTGTAAACGCTTTCATAGGTTGGCAGGATCAGCGCGTCATTGGTCAGGGTGAAGTTCACATGGCTGGCCGGGATGACCTCGCCCTCATCAGTCTCAATGCGCCCGGGTGAGGCCAGTATGCTGACCTCCAGTCCGGCCGCGCGCAGGTCAGCCTCAATCTTGGCATAGGTGTCCGCGTTCGGGTCATCAGGCCCGGATGGGGCCTGGCAGAGCGCATGGCCGGGCGCAATGAAACGGGCAATATTATCGACATGGCCATCGGTATGGTCGTTCGCCAGGCCATCGCCCAACCAGATCACCTGGTCGACACCAAAGGTGGCCTTCAGCGCCGCTTCGGCCGTGGCCTCGTCCCAGCCCGGATTGCGATTGGGGTTGAGCAGGCATTGGCGCGTGGTCAGCAAGCGCCCTGCCCCGTCAAGGTCGATCGCCCCGCCCTCGAGCACGAAATCATGGCGCTGCAGGCGTAAGCCTTCAACCATGACCATGGCTGCTGCGGTTTCGCTGTCACCGGGCATCACGAACTTGCCGCCCCAGCCATTGAAGCGGAACCCCAGGGCACCGGGCGCGCCATCCAACACGGCAAAGATTGCCCCGGTATCGCGCAGCCAGATATCGCCGGTCGGGATGCGCTCGATCATGGCGCAGCCACCCGTCGCCGCTGCAGCGCTGGATTCGGCCTCATCCGACCCACAGGCCAGCTTGACCGGCACAAAGCGCGAGGCGGCGCGGACGAAACCGGCAATCTCCGCGCGTGCGCCGACGAACGCCTCGCCCCACTCTTCGGGCAGGCGCGGCCAGCCGACCCAGAGCGCACGTTGGGCGGCCCATTCGGGGGGTATGTATCGCGTCATGTCACTCATCCTCACCGCCATGCCACAAAGCCAGGCCCCGCAACAGGGCCGCGTTTGCCAGTGCCCTCAAACGGCGCGCCCGACAAGCAAAAAGGGCGGCACAAACTGCGCCGCCCTCTTCAATTTCAAAGTCTGGGACCGAGCCTAGAACTCGTATTTCAGGCCCAGTTGAACCTGCCAGAGGGATTGCTGATTAAGCGTCTCAATATTCTCAATAGAGCTTGGCGATTGCAGGCTGAAATACTCGTACTGGCCGTTGACGATCTGAGCTGAGACAACGTCACGCTCATACTCGTAC
>CBDUKI010000172.1:0-5670 GCA_965367765.1 uncultured Henriciella sp. | reverse complement strand
CCCAGACCTCGCCCTCGTCGGCGCGGATGTTCTCGAGCACGCGGTCGAACTCCGCCCGGGTGATCCCGCTGTAGGGCGCAGCGGCACGGATTTCCGCGAACAGGTCATCGCCGCGAACCGGCTCTCCACACGCGCGGCCGGTCATGTGCTGGGCCAGCACGTCCAGCGCCCCGCCGCGAAGCGGCTCTCCATCCAGCACGCCCTCGGCCACGGCCGCGCGGGCGGCTTCACATTCGAGATGCTCGAACCGGTTGGTGGGTGCCAGCAGGGCACGGGAAGGTTCATCCAACCGGTGATTGGACCGGCCCAGCCGCTGGATCAGCCGCGCCGAGCCCTTCGGGGCGCCCATCTGGATGACAAGATCCACATCGCCCCAGTCAATGCCGAGATCGAGCGTCGAGGTGCAGACCACGGCCTTGAGCTTGCCGGCCGCCATGGCGCTTTCCACCTTGCGGCGCTGTTCCACCGCCAGCGAGCCGTGATGCAGCGCGATGGCCAGCCCGTCATCATTCAGCCGCCACAGCGCCTGGAAGGTGTGCTCGGCCTGGCTGCGCGTATTGACGAAAACCAGCGACAGCCGGGCGCCCTTGATGGCTTCATAGACCTCGCCCATCGCATGCCGGCCGGAATGGCCCGACCAGGGGATGCGTTCCTTGCTGGAGAGAATATCGATCTGCGGCTTGGGCCCCTCACTGCCGCGCACGATCCGGGCAAAACGGGGCGCGTCGCCCTGGGGCGTCAGCCAGCGCGCCAGCCCGCCTTCGTCCGAGACCGTGGCCGACAGGCCCGCCCGCCGGGCGTCCGGTGCCCATTGCGCCAGAGTGGCCAGGCCGAGCGATAACAGGTCACCTCGCTTTTGCGGCGCCAGGGCATGGATCTCATCGACAATGATGCGTTTCAGATCGGCAAAGAAGGCGCGCGCATTCGGCGAGGCACAAAACAGGGCGAGCTGTTCCGGCGTTGTCAGCAGGATATCCGGCGGCTTGTCGCGCTGACGCTGGCGCTTGGAGACCGGCGTGTCGCCCGTGCGGGTCTCAATGCGGAGGTCAAGCTCCATCTCCTCGACCGGTGCCATCAGATTGCGGGCGACATCCACCGATAGCGCCTTGAGCGGCGAGATATAGAGCGTGTGCAAACGATGCGGCCGCCTGGGCCCGTCCGCTGCGATCTCCGCCAACTCGATCAGGCTGGGCAGGAAGCCGCCGAGCGTCTTGCCGCCGCCGGTCGGTGCGATCAGCAGGGCATCCTCCTTCGCCCGGGCCGCAGCCACCATTTCCAGCTGGTGCGGCCGCACACGCCAGCCGCGTGCGGCAAACCAGTGATCGAAGCGGGAGGGCAGAGCCGGCGTCATCGCTGGCAAATCTAGCCCGCCCGGCAAAAAGCAACAGGCCCGGCGGCGAGTTGACGGGGGATAATGTGAATCCTGTTCCCCCTGCTATCGGTACGGGAATTTGCTAGACAGGGTCCGGCTCGGGGGAGCTGCAGGATTGTGCGCCCCTATGTATCAAGAGCACCAAGGAGTGAGTGATGGTTAAGGTCTTAACTGTCGCTCTGTGGGCGCTCGTAGTTTTGGGTTCTAACGCTCACGCTGGCCCTATGGTCCGCCTGAGCCTCGAAGCTGCTGTAGACGCTGTCATCATTGAGTGTGGTGACGCGAAAGGTTGTCTTGCTCGTTTTCCCAAAAACGTCCCGATAGGTCATCAAGTAGTCAATGAAGAACGATTTACCGCCTCGGATCAGGTTCAGCGCATCGCCGAGTTCAGTGTGCTCGCCGATATACCAGAATATGGCGGTATTGGCGTCAGATTGACCCGCAACGGTCAATCGAGGATTAGCATCTTCTTGGGGGAGCTTGTACGAAACGCGCATGCTGGGCTGCTTGTTCTGGTCCATCCCATATACGGTCAATGTAGCCAGAATGTGCGTCACATTTGCGGGCGAGAGGCCGGTGTTGGTGATTTCAATCTGACAGGCCGCGTAGTCAGCATTGCTAGTGAATTGGGCCGACTCGGCGGTCAGATACCCGCGCGCCTGAGCCTCGCCAATGTCTCTCGTTACTTCAACGGCTTGCCGGGCCGCCAAGTTGGCTTGTCTCGTCAAATACAAGGTGTAAATCAGAACTACGGTGCCAATGGCCACCAGGATGGTTTGCCAGAAAGCGAGATCAGCCATTCGTCTCGTGGCTTCGTTCATACCCTCTTGCGCGGCGATGTCCCTTATCTCCCGATTTTCAGCCTCTTCTTGATGGGCGCGAGCGGCTTGTGCCTCGCCATCTTCCACGACAATCTCGACACGAAGCGGGTCCGGAAGCCGGTTTATTTCTGGCTGTTCTGGCTCTTCGGAATCTCGGGAATGTTCATCAACATTATTGGCTGGCACCTCTTGGGCCACCGCGTTCTTTTCTGACGCAACTAGAGCTAATCCAATTGCAATTGCCGCGATCCAATAACTTCTAGGCATTGAAGCATAAACGCTGCGGTGAACGTTCCCCGGCTGATCTTATTGGCAAGGTTTCTCTCATTCTCGCCTAGCTTTTCAGCCAATTCCCGCACTGTCACGCCCTTTCGGGTCATTTCCGCCCGCAGGACGTTCTTAGCCCTCTTGTTCCAATCTTCGCTGGTCATAAATCACTCTCCTTAGTGTGTTTATCATCATAATTGGTGATTTTGTCATTGACAAGAGCGGTCATAATCATCATATTTAGTGACATAAGCACTGAATATGGAGATTTAGACATGGCTGCTGACTTTCTTCTGACCGCACAGGCCCGCACGCTCTCCCTCAAGGAGATTTACAAGGGCGGCGAGCAGGCGGCTTATGAGAAATTCTGTGACCTGCGCTGGCAGGAAACGGATGGCGAGGCGGTATGCCCGCGCTGTGGCTGTGCGGAGGCCTACAGCATCTCCACGCGCCGCAAGTTCAAGTGCAAGGCTTGCTATCACCAATTCAGCGTCACGAGCGGCACCATCTTCGCCAGCCGCAAGATGTCATTCATGGACATTCTGGCGGCTATCTTCCTCTTCGTGAACGGTTCGAAGGGCAAGAGCGCGGTTCAAATGAGCCGTGAGCTGGACGTGCAATATAAAACGGCTTGGGTGCTTTGCCACAAGCTGCGTGAAGCCATGCAGGGCGAGTATGAGAACGCAACCGTTTCCGGTGAAGTCGAGATCGATGGCGCTTACTTCGGTGGCCATGTGAAGCCCGCCAACCGCAAAGAAGACCGCAAAGACCGCCGCCTTTCAGAAAACCAGTCTGGCACTCGCCGTTCTGTTATCTCCATTCGCCAGCGCACGGGCCGCACGTTGACCTTTGTCACGAAGACCGAAGCACAAGGCGTTGAACATGCGGAAGCGCGTGTTGCTCCGGGTTCGGTTCTTTTCGCAGACGAGGCCCGCCATTGGGATGGCCTGGCCCGCAAGTTTGATATGGGCCGTATTGATCACTCCAAGGCATATTCGGAAGATGGCAAGCATACGAATATGGCGGAAAGCTTCTTTAGCCGCCTTCGCCGCATGGTGCGTGGTCAGCACCACTTCGTGAGCCCGAAATACCTCTACCAGTATGCAAATCACGCCGCTTGGCTAGAAGATCATCGCCGAGAGGATAACGGCTCACTCGTAGGCCGCGCCATCGCCAATGCCATGGCCAGCCCGGTTAGCCGAACCTTCAAGGGGTATTGGCAGCGCAGCGCGGCTTAAGGTAGCGTTCTACCGAAAGGAAAAGCCGATGACAGTTGAAGAATACAAAGAGCTTTACGAGCAATTCAAAGCGGCGAACCGCGATCTGATGAACGTGGCGGATCTAATAGTCCGTTTCGGTCAGCAGCTAGCGAATAGACCGGAGAATTGTGGGGTAATCGGTTTTACAAAGTATCCCGGAGAGCGCGCGGGGATGATTACGGAGGAGACGGCGCAAGATGCATGGCCAACCGCGAAGCAAATTGGCGCAATACTATCGCGGTGGCACGATATTGATGTGAAAACAGAAATTGCTTTCGGACAGCTCTCTAATGACGATCTGAAGCACGCACCAAAGCCGCGAGCCCTAGCGTAATAGTCAAATCCTCTCCGCGCTCAGTTTTCACCGAAACCTCCAACGGCTCGCCTGTTATCTTCACCGACAGCGCCCCAATCGCATTAATCAGAAACATATATCGGTCTCTGTCTGTGTATAGCGGGCGCGTATCCATTCGATAATTATACAGTGTTATTGACCTGTATAGCATGGCTCAACTGCACATGAATCACAGCTGCTTTTTCTTCCTTAAATCCTTCACAGACTGATACACGCGTTTGTATCGCGTCTCTGGCCAGTCCTTCTGCGCCAGCACCCACCGCGCTATTTCGGGATTACGGGTTTTTCCTTCCCTTTCTGCGCGCCCAACTAGCGCAGTGAGCTCGCCGGGTGCGAATATGCGCCCCCTGATGCGTTTGGCTTGCGGAGCAATACTCTCCGGCTCCTCAAACCCAAAAATCAACAACGCACGATCAATTGCGCGAAGGTCTGCGCGAATCCGGGATACATGCCCCGCCAACTCCGCGCGCTTTCTGACTAACCCGGATATGACATGATCTGACATGCCCTGCATTGTGCCTGCAAGTGGTGGAAATGTCGGCAGTTATCTTGGTGCGGTTGATACATAGGGGCGGGATTGTGAGGGACTCACCATGGCGCATGACGCCATTTTGCGCTTTGGCGCGCTGCAAGACGCTTTTTTCAACGCCACGAAACGCTCGGAAAGATCGCAGGCCCGCTTTTGCGCGGCGGCCTGTCTTGATGCCGACGACGCCCCCGAGACACTGGTTCGCCGCACTTTGCGCGAACGCGAGGCCATCAACCAGCAGCGCTCGACCTGGCGCAGCCCGTCCACCTCGCTGAGGCTGGTTTACGGTGCTGCCCTGGCAGCCGCCCACCGTGATGGCGGCGGCCTGGTCAAGATGATGGAAACGCTGGAAAACGAGCGCAAGCGCCGCGGCGGGCGCAGCCTGTCTTCGGCGGGCGCGCCGGTCGCGCTGGTCATGCTGTGCGCCGGGGCGAGCTATTCCCAGGCCGGCATGTTCTTCGACATTCTCGAAGCGATTGCAGCGCCCTGGTGGCGCCGCAACGCCGCTGCCGAGGAAACCTATGCTGCCATGATGACTGCGGCCGGTGAAACGCCGGACACCGCGCTGGAGCGGCTGGAACGGGCCGACCGCAATCTGGCATCCGCCGGCGTGCCCAAGGGGCCCCGGAGCGAGGCCCGCTTCCAGATCGCCGTGCCGGACCCGAAAACGGATGATTTCACCTCGGCCTGGACCGCGCTCAATGTCGCCGTCCAGCAAAGGCGCGGCCTGCGCCATCGCGCGACCTGGATCGGCCTGGCCCTGCTGGCGGCTCAGGTCGAGGATGGCTCGGATGCCGGCGACGCGCTGCTCGAGGCTGACGATTACGTGAAGGCGCTGCGTCCGCGCGTACAGGGGCTGGCCCGGGGCAAGCTTGCCATGCGGCTGGCAGCGGCGATGACCGGGCTGAAAACCCCGGCCGGGGCCGCCGCCGACTATGCCGCCATCCTCGCCGCCCAGGCCGCCGTGATTGCCGCCACCAGCGCCGCGGTTGTCGTCGTGGCTGCGACCTAGTTCGTCCGCACCGCCACGCTGGGCTATTTCATCGAGCACCCAGACTTCGTGCAGC
>CBDUKI010000171.1:0-5690 GCA_965367765.1 uncultured Henriciella sp. | reverse complement strand
CGGCCCGCAGAGGGGGCGGATAAGGGGTCGTAGAATGCGCGTGCCGCGCCAGCGCAGATCGCACGTACCTTTTGCCAAGCCTACACTTTTGCGTCATGCATGAGGCGGAGGAAATGGGGAGGCTTGCCCATGCTGTTACGACGCGTCATTGATCACGTGAAAGAACAGAACTGGACCGCCATCGGCATTGATTTCGTCATTGTCGTGGTCGGCGTGTTCATCGGTATCCAGGTCGCCAACTGGAACGCACGCCTGAGTGATGTCCAGCGCGCTGAAAACTATGTCGAACGCCTGACCGAGGAAATGGAGAAAAACCGGCAAGCGCTGAGCGGGCGTCGCGACAGCTATGCGAAGCAGGTTGAGTACGGTGTGCGCGCCTTGAACGAAACGTCAGTGCCAACTGACGAAGAAGCGGCCTGGCAGGTCATTCACGCCCATTTCCAGGCCAGCCACGCCTTCGTGATCACCCTTCAGCGCGGGACCTATGATGAAATCATCAGTTCCGGGGACCTGGCACTCCTCACTGACCAGAAACTCGTCAATGGATTGAGCGACTTCTACACATTTGCTGGTTTCTCGACCATCAATGTCATTCCGGCTTATCGAGAACATATCCGGCGGATCATCCCGTTCGAGATGCAGGTCTATCTGCAAACCAATTGCTACGAAGTCACTGAGCAGGATACCCACGTGCTGCTTGATTGCCCGCCGCCGGAAGGTGTCGCGAACCTGGTCGAGCTCGCGACAGACATTCAGGCCGACGCGGAACTCAAACGCGACCTTCGATACATGGTGAGTTTCGCCAGTGTCTCGTCCGACATCGCCCTAAACCGGATGAGCAAAGTGGATGATGTGCTCACGATCCTGTCGGACTGGAAGGGATAGCCATAGCAGGTGTCGCCCCCCTAATTGGCGATAAGGCGGATGCGGCGACCGGCGGACAGGTAGTTGGCGGCGGCGACGATGGCGTCGGCATCAATCTGGAAGTGGCGATAGAGGTCGCCAATCGTGCCGGTCTGGCCGAAATGTTCTACGCCGAGCGGGGCGGTCTGGTGGCCCTTCACGCTGCCGATCCAGGCCAGCGTGGCCGGGTGGCCATCGGTCACCGTGATCAGCATGGCATCGCGAGAGACCGGGGCGAGCAGGCGCTCGATCTGGCTGGTTGCCTCGCCATGGCCGCGCCCGCGCGCACGGCGCGCCGCCGTCCAGCCGGAATTCAGCCGGTCGGCACTGGTCACGGCAAGCACGCCAATGTCACGCCGGTCATTGCCGATACGCCCGGCCGCCTCGATCGCCTCGCTGGCCACCGCGCCCTGATAGGCGATCACAAGTTCACAATTCGGGCCCGGCTCGCGCAGCCAATAGGCCCCGTCAATCACGCCGCGCACGAAATCAGCATCATCGCGCGCCTTCAGGCCAAGCTGTTCCAGCGGGCGCGTGGTCAGGCGCAGGTAGACCGAACCGCCGGTCTCATCGCGCAGCCAGGTGCGCTCGTCCGGGTCGCCGTCGCCATCTCGCTGCATATAGTCAAACGACCAGTCCATGATGATCGACAATTCATCCAGATAGGCCGGCTCGAAACTGACCAGGCCATCCTGGCTCATGCCGATCAGCTGCGCGCCGATGGACTGGTGCGCCCCGCCCTCCGGCGCCAGGGTAACGCCTGAAGGCGTGCCCACCAGCATGAAGCGGGCATCCTGATAGCAAGCATAATTCAGCGCATCGAGACCGCGCGCCACGAACGGGTCATAGACCGTACCAATCGGGATCAGGCGCTCGCCGAACAGGCTGTGCGACAGACCTGCCGCGCCGAGCAGCAGCATCAGGTTCATCTCGGCAATGCCCAGCTCGATATGCTGGCCATCGGGCGAGAAAATCCATTTCTGCGCCGAGGGGATGCGCGCATCGCGGAACGTGTCGGCGCGCGGCTTGCGGGCATAGAGATTGCGCCGGTTCACCCAAGGGCCAAGATTGGTCGAGACGGTGACATCTGGCGAAGTGGTCAGGATGCGCTCGGCAATCGGGTGATCGGACTTGGCCAGCGCGTCGAGGATCTTGCCGAAACCGGCCTGGGTTGAGGCGACGCGATCATCCAGGAAAACCGGGCCGGGCGCGGGCATCGTCTCAGCCCTGGTGCGCCGCCTGCCAGGCTTGAAGAAGGCCACCTCGTCAAGAAAACCCTGCAGGGCGGATGCGTCGTCTATGGCGGCAAACTTGTCCCATTCGGCGCCCTCAGGCACGCCCATGCGGGCCTGGAACTCGGCCATCTGCGCCTTGGTCATCAGCCCGGCATGATTGTCCTTGTGGCCGGCCAGCGGCGTGCCCCAGCCCTTGATCGTATAGGCCAGGAAGACGGTCGGCTGGTCATCGGTGATCGCCGCGAACGCCTCGTTCAGCGTTTCCAGACACTGGCCGCCAAGATTGTTCATCAGCGCATCCAGCTCATCATCGCTGCGCCGGGCAATCAAGTCGGCAACCTCGCCCGTCTCGCCAAGGTCTTCCAGCAGGCGCGCACGCCAGGCCGCCCCGCCCTGATAGGTCAGCGCCGAATAGTCGGCATTCGGGCATTGCTGGATCCAGGCCTTGAGCGTGTCACCGCCCGGCTCTGCAAAGGCCGCGCGCTGCAAGGCACCATGGCGCAAGACCACCGTGCGCCAGCCAAAGGCGGTGAAGATCGCCTCGATCTTTTCCCACAGGCCTTCGCGAACCACCCCGTCCAGGCTCTGGCGGTTATAGTCGATGATCCACCAGGTATTGCGCAGGTCATGCTTCCAGCCTTCCTGCAGGCATTCATAGACATTGCCCTCGTCCAGCTCGGCATCACCAACCAGGGCAACCATGCGGCCCATCGGGCGCTCGTCGCTGCCGACCCCGGACCAGTCCTTCTGGGCGAGATAGTCCTGGATGGTCGAGGCGAAGGCAGTGATCGCCACGCCGAGGCCAACCGAGCCGGTGGAAAAATCGACATCGTCAACATCCTTGGTGCGGCTTGGGTAGGACTGGGCCCCGCCATAGCCGCGAAAATTCTTCAGCTTCTCCAGGCTCTGATTGCCCATCAGGTATTGCGCGGCATGGAAAACCGGCGAGGCATGTGGCTTGACGGCGACGCGATCTTGCGGGCGCAGGACATTGAAATACAGCGCCGTCATGATCGACACGATCGAGGCGCATGAGGCCTGGTGGCCACCGACCTTCACATCGCCGTCTTCCTTGTCGCGCAAGTGGTTGGCATTATGGACAATCCACGAGGCCAGCCAGAGCAGGCGCTGCTCAACCTGTTTGAGTTTCGCGATGTCGCTGGCCATGGACGGCTCTCCCACTGGGTGATTTCAGGCAAATTCGCCCCGGTCATTGCCCGGATCGAGGCAAAATTTTGATACCATATCGCCCATGGCTGGCAAATCATTCAGGCAGCACAAAAGCCGCGCGGAGCGCGCCGGGAGGCATGTGTTCTGGAGGATGGTACCGCCTCTTGGGTTCGAACCAAGGACCTCTGGTTCCACAAACCAGCGCTCTAACCAACTGAGCTAAGGCGGCACGTTCAGCCCATCTACGACGGAGTGCCCGCAGGTTCAAGATGCAATTGTTCGATCACTGCACTTTGCCGCGACTATTCAGCCGCCACCGCTACAGGTGCCAGTTGGGCCAGTGATTCATGCGCCCGGCGGAAGACCAGCGCCTCGTCATCCAGCTTGCCGTGGCGCATCAGCATGATGTCCTTGGCATAGTTCTGGTTGAGCACCCAGGGCTGGCGCGTGCCGCGCTTTGGAAAGCGCTGCATGGCCCGCTGCACATAGCCGGAGGAGAAATCGAGGAAGTCATCATTCGCCTCGACCCCCGCGGCAACCGGGCGCGCTTCAACAAAGTTCTCACGGTCCATGTAATTGACCAGTCGGCACATGAATTCGCTGGTCAGGTCGGCGCGCAGGGTCCAGCTCGCATTGGTATAGCCGAACACGACCACCATGTTGGGCACGTCAGAGAGCATGCAGCCTTTGTAATTGATCAGGTCATGCGGATTGAGCGTGCGGCCATCGACGGCGATCTCCATGCCGCCCGCAAATTGCAGGTCCAGCCCGGTCGCCGTGACAATAATGTCTGCCGGCAGGGTTTCCCCGCTCTTCAGCTTGATGCCCTCAGCGGTAAACCGATCAATATGATTGGTCACCACGTCCGCCTTTTTCGACTTGATGGCATTGAACAGGTCACTATCGGGCACCAGGCAGAGGCGCTGGTCCCATGGATTGTAGGTCGGGGTGAAATGGGTCTCGACATCATAATCCGGGCCAAGCTCCTCGCGGACCCTGGCAATGATGTTTTCCTTGACCTTCTCGGGCCGCTTGCGGGCCATGTTGAAGAAGAACAGTTGGAACAGGACATTGCGCCAACGCGTCAGGCCGTAGGCCAGCTTGTTTGGCAGCCATTTGCGCAGGCCGTTGGCGAGCTTGTCTTCAGCCGGGCGCGAGACGACATAGGTTGGCGAGCGCTGCAACATGGTCACCAGCTCGGCCTTGTCGGTCATCGCCGGCACCAGCGTCATGGCCGTTGCGCCAGACCCAATGACGACAACCTTCTTGCCAGAATAGTCGAGGTCTTCAGGCCAGTGCTGGGGATGGATGATGTCGCCCTTGAAATCGGACACGCCTTCAAAATCCGGCGTGTAGCCCTTGTCGTAATTATAATAGCCCGCACACATGTGCAGGACATGACAGGTCAGCGTCTGGCGCTTGCCGTCAACTTCAACCTCGACCGTCCAGCGCGCAGCCTCGCTATCCCAGCTTGAGCGAATAACCTTGTGGCCATAGCGGATATGCTGGTCGATGCCGTTCTCGGCGGCGGTCTCGTTGATATATTTCAGGATGGCCGGACCGTCGGCAATCGCCTTCTGCTCGACCCAGGGTTTGAAATTGAAACCGAGGGTGTGCATGTCACTGTCTGAGCGGATGCCGGGATAGCGGAACAGGTCCCAGGTGCCCCCCATGGTCTGCCGCGCCTCCAGGATGGCGTAAGACTTGCCCGGACATTTCTTCTGCAAATGATAGGCTGCCCCGACACCTGACAGGCCCGCCCCAACGATCAGTACATCAACATGAGAGTTTTCCATGACGCCAGTGTCACCGTTTCAGGTCACCCTGTCCAGCCTTATCGTCGCGTCGTCAGGGTTCGACGCCAAGAACCCGCACATGGGTTTCACTGGCCCGGCCAGCCTCATCTATGGCGCTGATCCGGTAGAATCCTGAGTGTTCTGGCATCCAGGCTGGCAGGCCGCCATCATCAAGGCGCACCGGCTCACCATCGACAAACCAGTTCAACGCCCCCTGCCCGCGCCCGGCAAAGACAAACGGGCGGGCCAGGCGGCCATTCACCCGCCCAGCCCAAAGCTCGGCATCGCGCGGCGGGAACAGGATTTCCGGTGGGGTGTCATCGGCGGCAAAGCGGGTCAGCGCCCCGCGCGCTTCAGGCGTGCGCTCACTCATCAGCCGCTCACGCGCCGTACCGGATACGCCCAGGTGCAACGCGGCGCGGTCTGCCACTTCGAACAGGATCGGCAAGGCCGCCTTGCGCCCGGTCTCTCCGGGACGTGGGGCCCCGTCAGCCCGCCCGACCCAGACAATAATCGCATGATCGCCCGCCACGCCGGCCGCCCAGGCATCGCGGAAACCATAGGAGGTGCCGGTCTTGAAGGCGAT
>CBDUKI010000170.1:0-5690 GCA_965367765.1 uncultured Henriciella sp. | reverse complement strand
CCGCCATACCGGTACCGGCATTCCCGGTGAGCCCCAGCAAGGCAATCGTACTGGTCTTGGCAGCGGCCCGGACCAAGCTCGTCGGGCGATGACACCAGAACGCGCCGTAAACGACAGAAATCGCGATGGAGATATATAGAATAGCGGTCATTCACCGGAAATATCTGGATTTTTTAGTCCCAGCAAGCGGCGCGCCGCCAAACGGTGGCGCGGCTTGATATGGCTGCCGACCACAGCCAGCGTGGTTGCCAGCACGGTTGCGTCGTCCGAAAAGCCGAGGCCGGTGAACACGTCCGGCACCGCATCAATCGGCAAGACGAAATAGCCGAGTGCCGCAAACATCACGAATTTTACCTTGCGCGGGGTCTCCACATCTGTCGCGCAATAATAGGTCGCGGCCAGGTCATCGGCGAACGGGATCTTGCCTGCCACCCGGAACAGCTTGGGCAGGAACTTACGCCTGGTACGTCGCGCCTGGGCTTCCGTGGCGATAGGCACCCTTGTCGGTACGGATTCCCCATTTTCAATGATAATTTCCGTGGGGTTAGTCATTGGCCTTCCAGTTTCTTCCTTATAAGCCGAAGCTATCGCAAATTATCAGATGAGAAAACGTCATGGAACTCAACTCCAACATTTCAGCCGTCATTACCGGCGGCGCATCAGGCCTGGGTGCGGCGACTGCCCGCGCGCTGGCCTCTCATGGTGTCAAGGTCGCCCTGTTCGATCTAAACGAAGAAAAAGGCGAAGCCGTGGCGAAAGAGCTGGGCGGCGTGTTTTGCAATGTCAACGTCACGTCCGATGAAAGCGTTGATGCCGGCTTTGCAAAATCACGCGCCGCGATTGGCCAGGAGCGTATCCTGATCAACTGCGCTGGCACCGGCAACGCCATCAAGACCGCCTCGCGCGACAAGAAAACCGGCGAGATCAGCCACTTCCCGATGGACAAGTTCGACCTGATTATCCAGATCAACCTGGTCGGCACCTTCCGTTGTATCGCCAAGTCTGCAGCTGGCATGATGACACTCGACCCGATTGATGGTGAGCGTGGCGCCATCGTCAACACGGCCTCTGTGGCCGCTGAAGACGGCCAGATCGGTCAGGCATCCTATTCTGCCTCAAAGGGCGGCGTGGTCGGCATGACCCTGCCAATCGCCCGCGACCTGTCGCGCGAACTGATCCGCGTCAACACTATCCTGCCTGGCATTTTCGACACGCCGCTGCTGGCTGGCGCGCCGGAGAACGTGCGTATGGCGCTGGGCGCCCAGGTGCTCAACCCGTCCCGCCTCGGCAACCCGAACGAATACGCCTCTCTGGCCGTCGAAATGTGCCGCAACGGCTATTTCAATGGTGAGGATGTTCGCCTCGACGGTGGTATCCGCATGGCGCCGCGCTAGGCGCTATCGGTCATGACATCAAAAAAGCCCGCCAATCTGGCGGGCTTTTTCATGGCCTGAAGACACGTGCTATTTCGGTTCTGGCCGGATGATCTGATTGGCCAGATTGGCCTGCACTTCGCGGGCGTTGAAATAAGCCGGGTCGTCTGGCTTGTCGCCCTGGCCCATGACAATTTCCGTCGAGGCCTCATAGCGCACAACTTCGCGGAAATCATAGGTGCCGCGCCAGAACGGGTCATGGTAATAGCGCCGGCTTGAGAAGCCGGTATGGTAAGGGTGCCAGAAGCCGTATGGGTAGCCAGCCAGGGCCCCATGGCGACCATAGAAGCGATAGTCGAAGAAGAACGGATCATAATAATCCATGCCGGTGGAGACCAGCTTGCGATTGGCCTCTGTGTCACGGCGAATGATCTGGAAATGGTCGAACCCTTCCTGCAGCGTCAACTCGGCAGCGCGATACAGGAGATAGTTCTCAACCGTCTGGCGATCCGTCAGGCTGTTGCCTGAGAATGAGATCTGCCAACGATTGGTTTCGATTTTCTGGTTGCTATAGCCGCGTGTTCCGTCCCCAACGGCCTGGTAAGGCGTCGCGGTGGCACAGGCGCCCAGCGTGGCGAGTGCTGCGAGGGCAGCGATCCAGCGTGTTCTTGTCATATCAAGACCCTTCCATGACCAGCGTTCAGATTGTGTTAACATATGCAAGCTGAACGCCAGACAACTTTTAACCAATGTGCCCGTTAAAACAATGTCTTGGACCCGGCATGCGGATTAGTCACTTGCCCGGAAACTCGGCCAGACTTCGGCCAGGTCGCGGCCCAGCAAGGCCTCCAGGCCCTGGTTGCGCGCCTTGAAGTGGCGGGCGAGATAGGCCTGCGTTTCAGCTTTCATCGCGGGCGGCTTGTCGGCCTTCAGCAGGAGCGGGTTCAGCTTGTGGAACCAGTAATAGTAAAGCTTCGAGCGGACCTTGCCAGCCAGACCCAGTTCGGCACTGGCATGGTCGCGATAGCGCAGCTGGACCAGCGGTTGGGCCAGGCGATTGATGAACCGTTTCAGCCCCGGATTTGACGGATAGGTCGTGCGATTGGCCCAGCCATCGACCTTGGACAAGTCCATGGCCGGGGCACCGATAAAGGCCAGAACCTCATCGAGGACTTTGCCCTGGTCAGCCATGTAATCCTCGAACAGCACGATTTTCACCCGGTCGTGGCCCAGGACATCAATCCAGTGGCGCAGATGCAATTCATAGGTCGAGCCTGAAATCAGCAGCGGATTGCTCAGCAGCGTGTCCTCAAAAGACTGGGTGGCCCGGCCCATCTTCATCAGATGCCAATACTGCGAATAGGCCCGCTTGACCGGGTCACGCAGCATGAAGATGGCTTTCGCATCCGGGACGCTCTGGCGGATGCGGTGGGCCGCGACAGGCGAATAAAGATAGACCGGGGAATCTTCGCCGCAGATCGCCCCGTCGGGTGCGTCGGCATATTTCTGGCGGTACCAGGCGTCCACCTGCTGGTCAGCTTCGCCCAGCCAGACACCGTTGAGCGCCCCGCCGCGCGTGTGGAAATACCCACGATGCCAGACAGGGTCATCCATACTGTAATGGTGCACCTCATCATCCGGCAGGTAGATGCCAGGATGTTGGTTCAGCGCGAAATGCAGCGACGTGGTGCCGCATTTGGGCGCACCTGCAATAAAGAAGCTCGGTCGCTTGCAACTGGCCGGTTTGCTCATCCGAATTGTCCCCATTACAAAATCAGAGTTGCGCTAAGCAACCTCCGGGCCAGACAGCCGCTTCTTCTGACGACGTGATGGGGCTTAGCTGTCACCTTTGTAAAGGATAACCTTGCGATGCGGGAAGGGAATCTCGATCCCTGCTTCATCCAGCGCCTTCTTGACCGCTTCAGGCACGGAAAAGCGCACATCGAACCAATGCTCCCCACGCACGAAGGGACGGGTGATGAAGTCCACCGAACTGTCATTCAGGGTTGAGACGGCGATGGCGGCCGGTGGATCACTGAGAATGTGCGGATGGTCATCGAACACTTTCTGGATCACGGCGCGCGTCTGATCGATATCGGACCCGTATGAGACGCCAAAAGTCATCTCGACCCCGCGGATCGGGTGGTGACTGTGATTGATGATCTGCTCACCCCAGATTTTCGAGTTGGGTATGATGATCTGCTGGTGGTCGAATGTGCGCAGCACTGTCGTGAACAGCGAAATCTCCTCAACATTTCCGAAATTGCCCGCCGCGTCGATGAAGTCACCAACCTTGTAGGGCCGGAAGATCATCAGCATCACCCCAGCGGCGAGATTGGACATGGCGCCTTGCAAGGCAAGGCCGACGGCCAGGCCAGCGGCACCGAGCAGCGCAACAATTGACGTGGTTTCGACCCCGAAGCGGTTGAGCACCGCAATGACAACGAACGCCATGACGGTGTAGCGCGCCAGACTGGCGAGAAAGTTGAACAGCGTATCGTCCAGCTTGCTGTGGCGCTTGGAGACGCTGCGCACCAGCTTGGCGGCCCAGCCGGCGACCCACAGGCCGACAATCAGGATGACAATGGCCATCAGCACATTTGTGGCCGCCGCCAGGATTGTTTCGGCCTGACCGTCCAGGCCAACCGGTTCAAGAATGCTTTTCAGGAATTCCATATCCCATCTCCCCCATGTTTGCTTTCACATGCACCATAGGACAAAGCGTCGGGCTTTCAAATCCTGGGAGGCGCAAACAAAAACGGCGACTGAAAACAGCCGCCGCCTTTGAATGTGTATTTGGTCAGTCTATGCGGCGCTGGCACCCATGACGGCCTTGATTTCAAGGAATTCCTCGAAGCCGTGCTCGCCCCATTCGCGGCCATTGCCAGACTGTTTGAACCCGCCAAATGGTGCGGTGAAGTCCGGCGCGGCGCCATTGACATTGACCTGTCCGGCGCGGATGCGATTGGCAATTTTCAGCGCATCTTCCTGTGGCCCCTGAACATAGCCAGCCAGACCATACTCGGTGTCATTGGCCATTTCGACGGCTTCATCCACCGTGTCATACGGGATCATGACCAGGACCGGCCCGAAAATCTCCTCGCGGGCAATCGTCATGTCATTGGTGACATCGCCAAACACGGTCGGGCGGGCAAAATAACCCCGGTTGAGGCCTTCCGGACGGCCGGGACCACCGGCGACCAGGGTAGCACCCTCTTCAATACCCTTCTGGATCAGGTCCTGAACCTTCTGGTACTGGTTGCCGTTCGAGATCGGCCCGATGGCGCCTTTGTCGGCTTCGCGGGGCATCTGCACCTTGACCGATTCAGCCGCAGCCTTGGCAATCGCCATGGCCTCGTCCTTCTGGGCGCGCTGGACGAACATGCGCGATGGCGCGTTACAGGACTGGCCTGAATTGTTCATCATGTGCATGACGCCGCCGACAACGGCCTTTTGCAGGTCGGCGTTTGGCAGCACGATGTTTGGTGACTTGCCGCCCAGCTCCTGGGCAACGCGCTTGACCGTTGGCGCCGCAGCCTGGGCCACCAGAACCCCGGCGCGGGTCGATCCGGTAAAGCTCATCATGTCGACATCCGGGTGCGATGACAGGCTGGACCCGACGCCAGGGCCGTCACCATTGACCAGGTTGAACACGCCCGGCGGGACACCGGCTTCGTCCATGACCTCGGTCAGGATCATCGCATCCAGAGGGGCGATCTCTGATGGTTTCAGCACCATTGTGCAGCCTGCGGCAATCGCCGGGGCGACCTTGCAGGCGATCTGGTTCAGCGGCCAGTTCCATGGCGTGATGAAGCCACAGACACCAATCGGTTCCTTGCGCAGCAGGGTTGGCCCGCGCTGCTCTTCGAACTTGTAGTTACGCAGGATCTGAGCGGTCGTGGCAAAGTGGCCGAGACCGGCCGGCACTTGCGCGGCATTGGCCAACCACATCGGCGCACCCATCTCATCGGAAATCGCTTCAGCCAGGTCAGGCATACGAGCCTGCAGGCCAGCGGTGATCTTGTCGAGCAGGTCGGCGCGATACTCCACACTGGTCTGGGAGAACGCAGGGAAGGCGGCCTTAGCGGCAGCCACGGCCTTGTCGACATCAGCGCTGGACCCGATTGAAATACGGGCAAAGGCTTCTTCGGTGGCCGGGTTCTCGACATCGAGCGTGCGCGGCGTGACCGGGTCGACCCATTCACCATTGATGTAGAATTGCAAATACTCTTTCATGGCTTCCGCCTCCCGTAAAAATTGGTCTGTCTCTACTATAGGGATAGTGGTCGCGGTGTGCGAGTCCTGCCCCTAGGGAAT
>CBDUKI010000169.1:0-5706 GCA_965367765.1 uncultured Henriciella sp. | reverse complement strand
TGGCGTGTATTCGGCCGTGCTGGAGATATAGCTGACTGTTGCTTCGATGGATGCAGCCAGGCCATCGGCGCGAATGGTGACAGGTTGACCCAGACTGACCTCGGGCAGTTGCGCCTGGGGCACGAAGAAGCGAACTTTCAGACCGTCTACCGGCAAAAGCGCGACAATGGGGGCGCCGGGATTGGCATATTCCCCGGTCTTCAGGAACACGCCTTCGACCCGTCCGGGCACGGCCGCGGTAACAGTGCGCTGGCTCAGCCGGTAGGCGGCGCTGTCGCGGGCCGCTTCGGCAGACACGGTCAGCGCATCAGCCGCTTCACGTTCGGCGGGCCGGGCGGCCTGGCGTGCCACGGCAATATCCTGGGTCAGTGCAGCTACGGCAGCCGCCGCCATGTCAGCTTCAGCCGAGACGGTATCGCCGCGCGCCTGCGGCTCCAGCCCGCGTTCAACCAGCGGCAGGATACGCGTCTTGTCGGCTTCTGCCTTGGTGAGGCGCGCGCGGGCTTCGTCGAGACGCGCCTGCAGCGCCCGAATCTCTGCCTCGCGAGCCCCGGTCGACATGTTGCGGGCTTGGGCGCCAGATTGGGCAATGCGGGCATTGGCTTCGGCCAGCGCGGCTTCCTGAGCTTGCGTGTCGAGACGAAACAGGATGTCGCCTGCTTCAACGTCCATACCCTCATGCACCGGCTGCTCGACAATCCATCCCGCCTGGGGAGAGGCGACATATATCCAGTCCGCCTCGACATATCCGATATGGGCCTCTGGTGCCTCAGTGCCTGTACACCCGCCTAAGGCGAGGCCAGACGTGGCCACCACAAGGATCAAGCCAAAAGTGTTTGACCGGTTCATCGGACTCTCCTCGGTTGCAACGCGCGGCGCATATTGTCCGCATGCATGCGGAACAGGGTTTCCAGATCGACCGCGGCATCCTTGTCCTTGCCAAAGAGCGCCTGCCACATGCCGGACAGGGCAATCGGTGCCATGACCAGACGAGCGGTCAGCTGTGCATCTTCGAAGTCGATTTCACCTGCCGCCTTGGCCTGCTCGAGTACGCGAGCGATGATGTCGAGCAATCGACCAAGCACTTCCTCGCGGTACGCCAAAATAATGCCGGGGAAATTATGACTGTCGCCAATCAACACCTTCATCAGGCGAGGCATATCTGACTGCCGTATGAGGAAGGGTGCGAAGTCCGCCAGACGGTCCAGAGCATCGGAAAATGTCGGGGCCGAACTGGCGATCATTTCCATATGGTCGAGATTGGGTGCGGCCAGGCGTTCAATCAAGGCTTTGAACAAGGCGTCCTTGGACTCGAAATATAGATATAGCGTGCCCTTGGTCAGGTTCGCCCGGCGCGCAATATCACTCATCCGAGCAGCGGAGAAACCCTTTTCAAAGAACTCATCGAGCGCCGCCTGCAACAGCAGGGCGCGTCGTTCATCCTTGGCTTCATCGCTTCTGGCACGTTTCATCGGGTCTGCCTTAATAAATAACTGACCAGTCAGTTATTTATGGAAAGTGTGTAGAAAGTCAAGCAGCGTTGCGCATGAGCCTTCAGCCCCGCAAGGATATTGGACGTCAAATTGACGTTCGGTCAGGGGCAAAGCCGCGTTGCCCAGGAGGCACACACTGCCTAAACAAGGCACGAACAGTGAGCCCACATCCCCCATACCCAGGAGAAAGATTTGGAACCGTACTTCTACTTCAATGGCGATGTCATAACGGCCACCAAGCATGGCGCTGGCCCATGGGATCCAACCATGTTGCATGGCGGCGCCCCGACAGCACTTGTGACGCGCCTTGTTGAGGATGTGCCGACTGCGGTTCCGATGCGCCTGACGCGGTTGACGGTTGACCTGATGCGCCCGGTTCCAATTGGTGAATTGAGAGCCGATGTCAGCGTGACCCGGGAAGGGCGTAATATTCAGACGGTCGCCGTTACCCTGTCAGCAAATGGGAAGCCGGTCGTACGGGCATCAGGGCTGAAAATTCGTAAGGCAGAATTTGATTTGCCCGAGGATGTGCAGCTGCCTGTTCAGGCGGCGGGGCCGAAGCCTGAATTGTTGGAGTTTCTCCGCGGCGACGGTTTCAACAGCACTGTGCAGATGCGGGAGGCGGATCCCACGCCCGCTGGCGCGGCGCGGGGCGTCTGGTTCCATATCCAACGCCCGTTCTTCGACGATATGGCCAGCACGCCGCTGATGCGGGCAGCGGCGACGGGCGACTATTGCAATGGCTTCGGCTCGCCGCTCGATTTCGAGAGATGGACCTATATCAATGCCGATTTGACCCTTCACTTTGTGCGTGATCCGGTGGGTGAACAAATGATGCTGGCGGCCAATTGCTGGATCGGTCCAGATGGTCGTGGCCTGGCTTTTGGCGAACTATCTGATGAACAGGGCTCGTTCGGGCGTGCTGTGCAGTCACTGGTCATCGCAAAGCGATCGGGCTAGCCGAGAGGCTTAGTCTGTCGCCTTCAAGAGGTCTGGTAACGCGGCGGCGATGAGGCCGGAGATGTCGATTTCTGCCGTTTCGCAATCGATGGTATTGGATGTAACGACACGTGCAGCCCCGGCCTGTCTCAGCGCGTTCAAGGATGCATCATCGTAAACGCCATGAATGGCGCAACAGACCGGCGCGGGCATACCCTGGGCCTTGATGTGACGAACCGTCTCGATCATCGTGTGAGCCGATGAGATCGTGTCATCAAGGATGACGGGCTGGCGATCTCTCCAGGCGGCAAGGTCGGGCGTGGAAATGCTGACCGACCGGTCCCCATGGCGTTGTTTGGTCAGCACCATGTGCGGGCTGGAAATGCGTGCAGCGGCCCGCGCCACCCATTGCTGGCTTTCCTCATCAGGCCCGATCAGTAAGGGCACCTCGACATTCGCAGCGATCCAATCCGCGAGGGTGCCAGCGGCATTTACTACCTTTGTCGGGATCGTGTAGATCTGGCTCAGGGCAGTCCAGCGATGCAGGTGCGGATCGACAGTGACCAGCCAGTCCACATGCGTGCTCAACAGGGCCGCGAAGACGGTCGATGTGATCACCTCGCCATCGGCAAAGCGCGCATCCTGGCGCATATAGGGTAGGTAGGGAACAATGAGACCAATGCGTCTGGCACCCAGGTCTCGCGCCCCGGCTGCGGCGAAAAGTAATTGGTTGGTCTTTGCGTCGGGCCGGTCAAGCGCCGCCACCAGAATGACGTCCCGCGCGTGGGGTGAGGTCAGATAGCGGACATAAGTCTCGCCGTCGGGAAACCGACGATATGACATTTCGGCCAGGTCAGCGGGCAGGTGTGCAAGCAGGCGCTGGGCAAAACCTTGCGCGCCGTCCAATGGGACCAGCAGGGCCGTCATGGAGCAGAAATCTCAATAATACCGGGATTGGCCATGACATAATCGACCACATAGGTCAGCTCGCCAACACTTTCGGTATGCAATGTGTAGAGCGGGTCGCCAGCCTGGACGACATCACCTAGCCGGACATGCATATAGAGCCCGGCCGCCTTGTCTGCTGGGGCACCGGCAAGCTTTGCCGCCTTGCCCAGTCGGCGATTGTCGATCTGGGTGATCCGTCCGGCGTGTGGGGCGCAGACCGGCCGCTGATGCTGAGCAATGGGCGGGGTTTTCAAGCCTCCCTGAGCCTTGCAGATGGCTTGGAACTTTTTCCACGCCTCGCCACTGTCCAGCGTGTCCAGCGCCATCAGAGTACCCTGTTTCGGGGTGGCCTTTCCGACAAGTTCCAGCAGGCTCCCGGCCAGCTGGCAGGCGCGCTCACGCAGATCAGCGGGCGCGTCGGCCTGGTTCTGCAGCACAGCCAGCACGTCACGTGCCTCCAGCGCCGGGCCTATGCCGCGTCCGACAGGCTGTGAGCCATCGGTGATTTCCACTTTCACCGTGATGCCGAACTGGCGAGCGATTGTCTCGAAATTCTTGCGTAGCGACTGGGCCGCCTCGTGACTGCGTACCTTGGCAGTGGGCCCAACCGGAATGTCGATGATCAGATGCGATGAGCCAGCCGCAATTTTCTTTGAGAGGACGGACGCAATCATGATGCCTTCGCTGTCGAGATCGAGTGCGCGCTCGATGCGGATCATGGCATCATCGGACGGGCTGAAACGAACACTGCCGCCCCAGACGAAGCAGCCATACTCCTGAGCGATCACGTCGCGCATCTGGTCCAGGGTAAGGTTCACGCAGGTCAGCGTTTCCATTGTATTGGCTGTACCCGAAGGCGAGGTGATCGCGCGTGAGGAGGTTTTCGGCATGGTCAGGCCATGCGCAGCGATGATCGAGACTACGATTGGCGTCGTACGATTACCCGGCAGGCCGCCGACACAATGCTTGTCAACGATTGGGCTGTGGGACCAGGCTAGGTGCTCGCCCGTGTCGACCATGGCCCGGGTCAGCGCGATGGTTTCCGACAGGTCCAGCGAGCGGGCCGAACAGGCGGTAATGAAACTCGCCAGGTGGATATCGGAATAATGACCCTCGACAATGTCAGTGACGATTTTCATGGTCGCGGTCTCGTCGAAACGCTGGCCGAATATCTTCGCGCGGACATCGCCAAGCGAGTCCAGTGGCCGCGGGTGCGAAATTGTCAGGACCGTGGATGGCTCCACACCCAGCCGCCGCCAGGCCGATTCAGACAGGCCCACCTCATCCTCGCCCAGCAGCTCCGGGCTGATGAAATAAAGCGTCGCGATAATCGAGCGCCCATCATTTGATAGCTGGACCCGCGAATGAGCCGAAAACCCCTCGGACCGACAGACCGGGCTATCCTTGCGCACAAACACCATCGTCTCGTGCTGCGTATCGAGACCGAGCCGGCGCGCCTTAAGTGTATTGGTCTCGCCAGTAACGCTCATTCCAGCATCTCGGTGTCATTGTGTTCGGCGACGAGCGTGTTCCAGTTAAGCTCTTCTTCTATGCGATGACGCAACGCGTCAGCGGCATGTGGTTCACCATGAATGATGAAGGTCTTTTTTGGCGGTGCCTCAAAGCCGGACAGCCAGTTCATGATCTCATCAGCGTCGGCATGGGCGGACAGCATGTGCAGGTTGGCAACTTCGGCACGGACGGGGTGATACTCGCCATGGATCTTGATGCGGTTCGCCCCGGCCAGCATCTCTGCCCCGCGCGTCCCACCGGCCTGAAACCCGGCAAACAGGATGGTGTTGCGTGTATCACGCACATAGGCCTTGAGATGATACAAGATACGTCCGCCGGTCGCCATGCCACTGGCCGAAATCAGGATTTTGGGTTCACGATCCTTGTCCAGCTCTTTCGACTGCTTGCCGGAACGGGTGAACCTGGCCGCCATGGCCACGGCCTTGGCCTGTTCTGGTGTCAGCTTGTGGGCGTCGGCATGTTCGCGAAACAGGTTGGTCGCATTGATGGCCATCGGGCTGTCGAGATAGACCGGCAAGTCCGGGATACGGCCATGATGTATCAACTCGCTGATATGGAAGAGCAGCAATTGCGCACGTCCGACAGCGAAGGATGGGATAATCACCGAGCCGCCGCGCGCTGCGGTGCGGTTGATAATCTCAGCCAGAGCGTCCTGCGGGTTGACTGTCGGATGCTGGCGATCCCCATAGGTCGACTCGACAAACAGGTAATCGGCTCTCGAAATGCGCGATGGCGGCCGCATGATCGGGTCGTTTGGACGCCCTAGGTCACCTGAGAAAACCAGAAGCTTGTT
>CBDUKI010000168.1:0-5709 GCA_965367765.1 uncultured Henriciella sp. | reverse complement strand
CTTTTCGGCTTCCCCCTGCAAAACAGCATGTAGAACCGCATGTTTGAGAACATCCGCACGGTTTCCGGCATGATAGCCATGCTGGTAGGAGAGCAATGCCTACTCCTCTTCTGCCAGAGACGCTTTGCGGATGGCTTCGAACTCATTGCCTGGATACCAGGTTGGCCAGTCGGATGAATCCGCGATGCCTTTGCCAACCGTGTAGAGGGCGGTGATGTCCTCGGCCATGCCCGAAAGGTCCCAGCTGTCGAGATACTCATCCATTGGTTTATGGTAGCGCTGGGCCGTATATACGTCCGCCAGGGCCTTACCGGCGGCAATACCGCCATCGACCTTGTCCAGGCCGCCATCTGCGTACAGCATGGGAACGCCTTTCTTGGCGAAAGAGGCATGGTCAGACCGGTAAAAATATCCAGCTTGCGGGTTCTGATCCGGAACAATCACGCGGCCTTGCGTATCGAGATAGGATTCCAGACGGTCTTCAAGTTCTGATGCGCCATAGCCGACCACCACCATGTCATGAGTGCGCCCGATCGGCAGCATGCCATCCATGTTGAGACCGGCAACGATCGAATTGAGCGGAACGGTTGGGTTCTCAGCATAGTAGGCCGAGCCAAGCAGGCCGGACTCTTCCAGCGTCACAGACAGGAAGAGGGCTGAACGAGGATGCTCTTCAGCAGCCATGGCTTCAGCAATTTCCAGGAGGGCCGATACGCCCGTCGCGTTGTCGACGGCACCGTTGAAAATGTCATCGCGATAGAAGTCCTGATTAGGCTGGCCTTCCTTCTCACCGGACTTCTTGCCCAGGTGGTCCCAGTGAGCGACGAACAAGGCGTGCTCTTCGGGTGCCTCTGTGCCGGGCAGGATGCCAACGACATTGCGAGATTGGGTTGACGACACCGTCTGAACAATCTTTCCCGAGGCTTTCAGTTCGCCCATGTTGACGGGCTGGAAGCCCTCCGTCATTGCGGCGGTTTTCATCTCATCGAAATCGAGGCCAGCGGTTGCGAACAGGCCGCGCGCCATGTCTTCGGAAATCCAGCCTTCGAAATCTGTGCGGCTTTCACCGCCATCGGCGCGGACGAGGTCTGCCTGAGCGCCAGACCAGGAATTGGATACCACGTCCCAGCCATATGAGGCCGGTGCGGTTTCATGAATGACGATCGCGCCGGTTGCCCCCTGGCGCGCGGCCTCTTCATATTTATAGGTCCAGCGACCATAATAGGTCATCGCCTTGCCTTTGAAGAGCTCGTCTTCGCGTGCATAGCCTGGGTCATTGACGAGCATGACAACGGTTTTGCCTTCGACATCCAGGCCTTCATAATCATTCCAGCCATATTCTGGGGCGACGACACCATAGCCGACGAAAACCAGGTCCGAATCACTGAATTCAATTTCCGGGCGGGTTTGTTGCTTGGTCCAGAGGACAGAGCTTTCACGCAGCACTGTCGGAATGTCTTGGCCAGTTGCGCCATCCGTAAAGGTCAGGGAAGAGACGGCTTCGTCAATGGTCTGCTCAACCATGCCGACGGTTTGGAACCAGGTGCCGTTCTCGCCAGCCGGCTCAAGGCCGAGACGGGCCATTTCAGCGGCAATCCAGTCAGCGGCTTGCTCGCCCTTTTCAGCAGCTGGACCGCGGCCTTCGAAGGCGTCATCCGCCAGGGCCTTGATGCGCACAGCCAGGTCTTCGGCAGTAATTTCGACAGACGTATTTTCTGGTAGCGGGACGAGCAGTTCAGTCTCCGCTGTTTCTGTCGTCTCCACCGGTGTCTCAGTGATCGGGGCGGGTTCATCGGCGGGTTGGCCGTTACAGGCCGTCATCAAGGCGAAAGCGGATACAGCGAGGGTGGTGCGCAACATAAGGGCGACTCCTGTCGAAATTGTTATTGCGGTGTGTCTGGCACAGGGCGGGTGAATCGACAATGATGTCAGGTGTATGTGCCTGCGCCGCGGTTTCGCCACACGCCGGTTTCATACAAGTCCAAACCAGATGCAGAGAGTGAAGCATGGCCGCAGGGAAACGGGCACAAGGATGGCGAGCTTCGAGCACTTGGAAGATCGCGCTGTCGGTTATCTTGCTCCCGACATTTTTGCTTTCAATCCTTGGTGCTTGTGTCACACCAGCCACATTCGGGCCTCTGCATAACGGAGAGATTTCAATGCCGAGATTTGAAGAAGACCTGGACCGGTTTGTCAGCTTTGATGGCGCGGAACTGGGCCTAACGGTCTGGGCCCCACAAGATGACCCGGAGATCGTGGTCATCGGTGTGCATGGGATGAACGATTACGCCAATGCCTTCCACATGGCCGCGCCATATTGGGCCGATCATGGCGTGAAGACTTATGCCTATGACCAGCGCGGGTTTGGCCGCTCGGTCGGGCGTGGCGACTGGCCTGACGAAGACCTGATGCGCGAAGATTTGCGCACTGCTGTAAGGCTTGCCCGGCGGGCGCATCCTGATGCAATCCTCGGCGTGGTTGGCATTTCGATGGGCGGCGCGATGACAATGACGGCCTTTGCATCGGATAATCCGCCTGAAGGCGTTGACCGGGTGATCCTGAGTGGCCCTGGCCTGCGTGGTTGGGGCGCCATTCCGGTTGTGCAGCGTATCGCACTGTGGACATCGGTTCGCGCCCGTCCCGGCTGGGTGGTTGTGCCGCCGAAATTCGTCAAGATCGAACCCAGCGATAATGTCGAGATGCTGCGGCGGACCTGGAGCGACCCGCTGATGCTGCGGACCAACAAGATCGAGCAGATTCACGGCGTCGTCACGCTGATGGAACATGCCCATAGCGCGGCCCCGGACCTTCCGGCAGACGTACCCACACTACTCACTTATGGGGCGAAGGACATCGTGATTCCGAAGCGCGGTATGAAACGCACGGCAAGAGTACTGCCAGAGCATGTGAAGACGGCGTACTATCCGGACGGCTACCATATGATCCTGCGTGACCGGCAGTCAGCTATCGTTCACCAGGACGTTCTGGCCTTCCTGAGAGACCCTGACGGTGAATTGCCGAGCGGTGTTAAAGAAGTGCCCTGGCGCGATTGACCCTGCGCCAATAGGCGTTAAACCGCGCGGATTGTTTCAGGTGCAACAAACAGGCGATTGGCCATGTTCGATCTTCCCTCATTTGACGGTCACGAAGGCGTCCACACATTTTACGATGTAGATAGCGGTTTGCGCTGCGTGATTGCCGTACATTCGACCGTGCTTGGTCCATCCGCTGGTGGCACCCGGATGTGGAATTACGAAAATAGCTCGTTGATGATCAAGGATGCGCTGCGCCTGTCGCAAGGCATGAGCTACAAGAATGCCATGGCAGGCATTCCGCATGGCGGCGGCAAGGCCGTCATCTGGGGGAATGCCAAAACGGATAAATCAGAGGCCATGTTCCGTGCCTTCGGGCGGGCTGTCGAGAGCCTCCAGGGACGCTATTGGACGGCTGAGGATGTCGGTATCTCAACCGAGGATATCGAAATCGCGGCCCAGGAAACGCGGTACGCGGCCGGACTGACCACCGGCGGAGCGGCCAGTGGTGATCCATCCCCCGTGACGGCCATGGGTGTATTCCGGGGTATCAAGGCGACAGCCCAGAGGGCTTTCGGCACTGATGACCTGAATGGACGCACGATTGCCGTTCAAGGGGTTGGTTCTGTTGGTGGCTATACCTGCGAACATCTGGCCAAGGCCGGGGCCAGACTTATCATTACCGACATTGATGAAGCCGCCCTGCAGCGCGTCGCCAAACGCGATGGGGCCACGATTGTCGGTCTGGATGAAATCTATGACGTCGAGGCGGATATTTTTTCACCAAACGCGCTAGGTGCGATCATCAACGAAGACAGTCTCAAGCGGTTGAAGGTCAAAGCCATTGCCGGCGGCGCTAATAATCAGCTTGCAACCGCCGACATGGGCCAGCGGCTGCGAGAAGCAGGCATCATCTATGCCCCCGACTATGTGATCAATGGCGGCGGCATCATCAATGTGGCTGCCGAAATCTCCGGCACCTATTCGCGTGAATGGGTTGAAAGCAAGCTGGATGTGTTGATTGCTGCCCTTGGCGAAGTGCTTGATGAGGCATTGCAGACGGGTCAGCCGACCAATGAGGTGGCTGATCGGATTGCCCGCAACAGAATTGAAGCTGCCCGCATCAGGGCGCAGTAGAAGCCATTACTGCGAAGGCCTGATCGAGGTCTGCAATCAGGTCTTCTGGTGCTTCGAGCCCGACATGAAGCCTTAGCAAAGGTCCGGGGCGATTGTGGATCGGGTCAGACGGCAGGCGTTTGAGCTGCTCGTCACACGGGATAAGCAGGCTTTCATAGCCGCCCCAAGAGAAGCCCATCTTGAACAGTTTCAGGCTTTCGAGGAAAGCATCCAGCTGAGCGTCCGATATGGTCTCCAGGACCACGCCGAAGAGCCCATTCGCGCCGGAAAAATCACGTTGCCAGAGCGCATGATCGGGATGCGACGGCAGGCCTGGATGGAGCACGTTGGCGACTTCAGATCGCATGGTCAGCCAATTGGCCACCTCGAATGCCCCGGCCTCATGTTGTTTCAGTCGGGTTTCAAGGGTGCGAAGACCGCGCAACGCGACATAGGCATCATCAGGCGCCAGTGCGATGCCCCAATCTTCAGAGCAATTGGCGATCCGCGTGGCGAGCTGTTTGGAATTGGTAAGAACCGCGCCACCCATGCTGTCAGAATGGCCGATCGCATATTTGGTCAGGGCCTGAACGCAGATATCAACGCCGAGGTCGAGTGGGCGATGCAAAAGTCCGGCCCCCCAGGTGTTGTCAGCGACAACGAGGAGTTTGTGGGCATGCGCCAGTTTGACGATGGCCGGAAGGTCGAGAATTTCAAACGTGAGTGAACCGGGCGATTCAACCACAATGGCTTTGGTGTTTGGCTGGATGAGCCTTTCAAGTTCATCCATGGTTGCACGTGCGGAAAACTGTGTGGCCGAAACACCCATTGCAGAGAGGCGGCGCAGGTTGAAGCGCCGGCTTGGGCCATAAAGGCAATCGGCGATCAGGACATGGTCGCCCGAGCGAACAATTGACCCGATCGATAAGGCACAGGCCTGCAAGCCATTGGAGGTGAGGCGGGCATGTTCAGCATGCTCCAGGGCGCAGAGGGCGGCTTCCAGTTCACGTTGAACCATCAGGCCCATGCGACCATAGACCTTGCCATCTCCGTAGAGCTCCTCACGCGTGGAAATGAGGACTGTCGAGCCTCTCTCAACCGGCGGATTGACCGTGTTGATACCCGCTCTCTTCGTGCGGATGTGGATCAGGCGCGTGTTGTCTTTCATTTGGTCTCGATTGCGCAATTCGGGTCGGCAGCCCATTCACACCATGAGCCATCATAAACCGCTGCGTCCCAGTTGCCGAGCCGGGCGAGGGCAAGGGAAATAATCGCGGCAGAGACTCCAGACCCGCACGTCGTGACAACCGGACGGTCGAGATAATCACCCAGAAGAGGTCGCAATTTCTCAGCGGGCAACATCGCGCCTTCCGGCGTCAACAGGGTGCTGGCCGGGACATTGATACTGTTTGGAATATGCCCGGACTTGAGTCCTTCGCGCGGCTCTGGCTCAGTGCCATCGAAGCGTCCTGGTGCACGCGCATCGAGAACTGGCGTGTCTGCATTGGTGCAAATATCCTGCATCTGCCCCTTGTCACGTACCAGGTCAGCACGCTTGCGA
>CBDUKI010000167.1:0-5814 GCA_965367765.1 uncultured Henriciella sp. | reverse complement strand
CAAGCGTATTCTCGTCCCCGAATGTTCTTCTGAGGCGCATTTATCCAGAGATTGCTGTCTAAGTATAGATTGAAGCTGGCTTGGCGTGTTCTCCTTGCGGTGAGTGTGTCCACGTTCTGTGGGGCCACGCCCTAGCTCAACTGCCTCACGGCGGGCATTAAGTGGCAGGGCCGCAGGGCCTTCGCCATGTCTCACAAGTCAGGAATAGAATGGCGCTCTGGGGAGGATTCGAACCCCCGACCCCTTGATTCGTAGTCAAGTACTCTATCCAACTGAGCTACCAGAGCAGGCCGAAGGCGGACACATACAGGCGCTCCCAAACAAAGGCAAGCACCTGTTACTGTTCTTTTTCAGCCGCCTCGAAAACACCGCGCGCAATCGCCCGTGCCAGCGTACTGGCGGCCAGCTCTCCAAGCCGCGCCAGGGCCAGCGGGCCGGGCTCTGGCAACGGTTTCTTCCCGGTCGACAGGACGAAAACCGCATCGCCGTCAAACGGTGCAAACACCGGGCGGATGGCGCGTGAAAAGCCCGACAGCGCCATCTGGGCCACGCGCTTGGCCTGGTCAGGCGTCAGGCAGGCATCGGTGGCAATGCAGGCAATGGTCGTGTTCTGGCCGAGTTGTGGGTTCTGCTTGGCGGGGCCCCAGTCTTCGGCATCGGCATGGTAGTCGGCTGGCGGCCGCACACCGCCGAATTCGCCATCTATCTCGTATGGCCAGGCCCAGAAGGCTTTCGTGCCGGGCATATAGACCGAGCCGAAGGAATTGACGGCAGCAATCGCGCCAACTGTTAGACTGTCATCAGTGCAGATCGAGGCCGAGCCGAGCCCGCCGCGAAACTGGCCCGCGCGGGCACCGTAACCGGCGCCGCTTCGGCCTTGCTTGAAATCGGCAGCGCAATTGTTCAGCGCATCGCGGCCCAACTGGTCATAGGGGGGCTGGTCGCCCCAGGATTTATCACCACCATTGGCGAGGTCGTAGAGGATAGCCGCAGGGACGATTGGGGTTCTGGGAATGCCGGGCAGGGGGCTGAGCGCGAATCCGCGGCCCTGCGCGCCAAGCCTGGCGGCAACGCCATCACCAGCGGCCAGGCCATAGGCGCTGCCGCCAGACAGAACAATCGCGTCGACATGTTCGACCAGGGTACCAGCGCTCAACAGGTCTGTTTCGCGTGTGCCGGGGCCACCCCCGGCCACACAGATCGCTGCTGTGCCGGGCTGGTCAGGCAGGATCACTGTCGTGCCGGTGACACAGTTCGCGTCTTCGGCGCAACCAACGCTCAAACCTGCCACATCGCATATTGAATTCCGGGGGCCGGGTGCTGACATGGATAAGCCCTTTTCATCTTTGCCGTTTACGCCTTACGGTGGAGACGTCTATTCGCCAAGCTCGAGGTCTGTCGCACATGAAGTTTTCCGGTCTGCTTTTCGCCGCTGTTTCGGTTGTTGGGCTCGCCGCCTGCCAGCAAGCGGTCCTGCCTGCACCGGTGGTCGAAACACCGCCACCGGTTGTTGAAACCACACCAGCCTGGACCAAGGGGGCGATGGTCGCGGCGGCTGATCCACGGGCAGTTGAGGCCGGGCTGGAGATTCTCAGGAATGGCGGCAATGCGGTTGATGCGGCAATTGCCGTGCACACCGTGCTTGGCCTGGTTGAACCGCAGTCCAGCGGAATCGGTGGCGGGGCCTTCATGGTCGTCTATGAGCGCGAGAGCGGCGAGGTAACGGTTTATGACGGGCGCGAAACGGCGCCTTCCGCAGCCGATGCCAACCTGTTCATTGAGGATGGCGAAGTGCTTGGCTTCCTGCCCGCCTGGCAGTCCGGGCGCGCGACCGGGGTTCCGGGTGCCGTTGCTTTGTATGAGGCGGCCCATAAGGGCCATGGCCAGGCCAATTGGCCGGACCTGTTTGCCTCCGCGATCGGGCTGGCCGAAGACGGCTTCGTCGTGTCACCGCGCCTGGCGGATCTGCTGGCGAACGAGCGTCTGCGCAGCATTATCCAGCTCGACGAATATCCGACCAGCGCGGCTTATTTCTATCCTGGCGGCGAACCACTGGCCGCGGGCGCCGTGCGAGACAATCCTGAATACGCACAAGTGCTGGGCGCGATTGCGCGCGAAGGCGCTGGCGTTTTCTATCGCGGAGAGATTGCCGAAGCGATTGTCGCCGGGGTTGGAGATGCGCCAATGCCCGGCGCGATGACGCTCGAGGACATTGCCAATTATCAAGTCGTCACGCGCGAACCACTTTGCGGGGCCTGGCGCGCCTATACCATCTGCTCTGCGCCGCCGCCATCGTCTGGCGGGGTGACCCAGACCATGATCCCGAACCTGTATGACCGCCTGCTCGGTGAGGAAGGTGCGGACAAGGACGCGCGCCTGCAGGCCTTTGTTGATGCCCAACGCCTGTCATACGCTGACCGTGACCATTATGTCGCCGACATCGATTTCGTGCCGGTGCCGGCTGAGGAACTGATCAACCCGATCTATCTCGACGCGCGGGCGCTGCAGGTGTTTGCACCTGATGAGAAGCCATTGCCAGGCGATCCGGGGGCCGTGCTCGGGCTGGAGCCGATGATCGACATGTGGGGCCAGGATCCGACCGAACATGCGCCGGGCACGACGCACCTTTCGGTTGTGGACTTTGACGGCAATGCCGTGTCGATGACGGCAACGGTCGAGGCGGCCTTCGGCACCTCGCGCATGGTGAAGGGCTTCCTGCTCAATAATGAGCTGACTGATTTCGCCCGCGATCCGGTCAAGAATGGGCGGCCGGTGGCAAACGCGCCTGCCGGGGGCAAGCGGCCACGCTCATCCATGTCGCCAACGGTGATTCTGGATGAGGCTGGTGATCTGGTCATGGTTACGGGGTCACCGGGGGGCAACTCGATTGTCGCCTATGTCTCCAAGACCGTGCTGGGCGTACTTGACTGGGACAAGACAGCCCAGGAGGCGATTGCCTTGCCGAATATCATCGCTCGGGGTGAGCAGGTGCTCGTCGAGGTGGATATCGAAAACGGCCCGGAAGCGGCAGAAAGCCTGCGCAACATGGGTTATGACGTGGTTGAGCGTGAAGGCGAGAATAGCGGCCTGCATGTCATCGTGGTGCGCGAAGACGGGCTCGAAGGCGGTGCCGATCCGCGCCGGGAAGGCGTGGCGCAGCAACCCTGATCCTGTCATGAGCCGCACCATTTCCGACATGCGCAATCTTGGCCCCGCCATGCAGCGCATGCTCGGCGAGGTCGATATTCACAACAGCGATGACCTGGAAGCCATTGGTGCCGTGTCGGCCTATGTGCGCCTGAAGTTCAGGTTTGGTCGGCATATCAGCTTGATGGCGCTATATGCCATGGAGGCCGCGCTGCAAGACTGTCACTGGCGGGACATCGATGCACCGATGAAGCGTACATTGCGGGCGAGGCTTGATGATATGAATGCCACACTGAAATAAAACGGTGCTGTATTCAGCTTGTCACCTTGCGACTCGAAAGCCATTCGTCTTTAAGCCTGAAACAGGTGTTAACGGGCAAGGCGGCTGATCCATGAAACTGATATCCTGCAACGCGAACCGACCTCTGGCAGAAGCCATCGCAGACCATCTCGATTGTCCGCTGACCGATGCCGAGGTGAAGACTTTCGCCGACAATGAGATCTTTGTACGGATCAATGAAAATGTTCGCGGCGAGGATGTGTTTGTCATCCAGTCGACTTGCAAGCCGGCCAATGACAACCTGATGGAGCTGCTGATCTGCATTGATGCGCTGCGCCGTGCTTCGGCCAATCGCATCACGGCTGTGATCCCTTATTTCGGCTATGCCCGACAGGATCGAAAGACAGATGGGCGCACGCCGATCTCTGCCAAGCTGGTCGCCAACCTGGTGTCGAAATCAGGCGCAGACCGGGTGCTCACTATGGACCTTCATGCTGGCCAGATTCAAGGCTTCTTCGATATTCCGACCGATAACATGGTCGCTCAACCGGTCATGGTTGATGACATCAAGGCCCGCTACAATGGCGAAAGCCTGATGGTCGTATCGCCAGATGTTGGCGGTGTGGTCCGGGCCCGGTCACTGGCCAATCGGATTGGCGCGGACCTCGCCATTGTCGACAAGCGTCGCCCCAAGGCGGGCGTTTCCGAAGTGATGAACATTATCGGCGACGTGGCGGATCGAAAATGTATCCTGGTTGATGATATCTGCGATTCCGGCGGAACGCTGGTCAATGCAGCGGCAGCGCTGAAAGAGAAGGGGGCCATTTCGGTCAGCGCATATATCACCCATGGTGTATTGTCGAACAATGCCATGGACCGGATCGATAAATCCGTCATGGATGAGTTTGTGATCACCAATTCAATCCAACCCTCGGATGCCGACCTGAAGTCCAAGAAGCTGCGCATCCTGTCGGTGGCTTCGCTGCTGGGCGAAGCAATCCGCCGGATCGCCAACAATGAGAGCGTGTCGAAACTGTTCGACTAGCTGGCAATCAGCACCAGGCCACGAACGCTGGCCGGGTCGACATGTTCGCCATCCTGATAGACCTCAAAGTGCAGGTGCGGGCCTGAAGCCGTCCGACCGGTGGCACCAACCTTGCCGATAATGTCTCCAGGCTTGATCCAGTCACCCTTTTTCACATTCATGTGGGCCATCTGCGAAAAGCGCATCTTGCGACCGTCCTCAAGCAGGATGTCGACCGTGTTGCCAAATTCCAGTTTGAATTCGGCCTGCAGCACCTTCGCCTTCGCTGGCGCATAGATGTAGGTGTATTCAGGGGCCTTGATGTCGACGCCGCGATGCCAGGATTCTTTGCCATTCTTGACATGCTTGCCATAAGCGAACGAGACCTTGGCCTTTGGATGGATGATGACGGCGTGGCTGAAGATATCACTGGAGCTGAGCGTGACGGCCTGGGCCAGTGAAAGCGGTGCCAGGGCAAGACCGGCAATCAGCGCTGCAATGGCGAGGCTGCGGCGCGGTTTCTTGGCATCACTTGCCAGGAGCTGGGTCAGTCGCTTCTTCAACGTTGCGCTGCGCGGCAGGATGAAAGCAGCGACAGGCAGTTCGGTGCGCGGCATCGGGCGGGTCAGGCGGGCCGTATTGGCCAGGGCGCGGGCATAGGCGACGCTGTCACCCGTCAGGCTGGCGGTGCGTTCATCACAGGCTGCCTCGCGCCAGTAATCGAGCTGGCGACGGATGGCCCAGGCGAAGGGCGAGAACCAGAACAAGTCCGCAATCAGGCGTTCCATTGGGCGGGTCAGCAGGTCACCGCGGGCCATGTGCGTGCATTCATGGGCACAGATGATATTGGCATTCATCGGGTCGCAGACCGCCTCGGGCAGATAGATCGTGCGTTGGCGAATACCCGCAAGGAAAGGCGACCCCGTCGGGATGATGGCAACGCCCGGGGCCTTGGCGATATTCAGACGCCGCGCCCAGGTTTCGGCACTAAGGGTGTCTGACGGCACCGACTCGCGCTTGATGGCCTGCAGGCGCATCTGGCTGAGCAGGTTGCAGCCAGCGCGAAACACCCATCCGGCAACCAGCAGGGCCAGCAGAAGGAGGCCGAGCAGCGGCGTTTCGGTTGTGTGGGCGGCCGCCTTGACGGCGCCAGTATTCGAGAGGGCTTCGACCGCGTCACCAATATACGGCATGTCCGGGATCGGTGTGGCGAACAGGGTTGGCAGCAGCGTGTGAGCGAACATCAAGACCCAGGGGACGACCGACAAGACAGCCGCGCCGCGCCAGATATTGTGGGCATGGCGCGCCGGGACGGAATTCTGGGTCAGGAGATGTGCACCGCCGGCCAGAAGCCCCGTCCAGG
>CBDUKI010000166.1:0-5826 GCA_965367765.1 uncultured Henriciella sp. | reverse complement strand
AATAGCCCGCTCGCGGTCACCGGCTGCAAGGTGCTGATCAATTATGGCCGCGACCACAACACGGCCGACACGCTGGATTATATCGGCGTCTGGAATGCGGCCATGTTCCCACCACCGCACATGGCCGAAGCGTTCAAGGCCCGCGTCGAAAAGCGCGACCCGGAATATCCCGACCTGTCGGAACTGCGCGACACCGCAATGTAGATGACAAAGCCGTTTCGCTGGAGCCTGGCCAACCGCGAACAGCTTGGCAGCCTGCCGGACCTGGCGGTCAATCCGCAGCCACCAGACCGGGCGTTCTGCGATGAGCTGCGCCGGGCCAGTGCGCGCATCCTTGCCCTGTCAGACGGGGCGGACCTTGCCTTTATCGGGCGCTCGCCGGAGAATTTCTTCGACTATCTTTCCGGCGTCTTCCAGTCTGTAAACGGTGCGCCAGACCTGCACATTGTCCAGTACTCGATGCGCTGGCCCGGCGAGGGCGGGGTCGAGGCCCTGCCCGCAGACAAGGTACAGGCGCTGTTCGACTATTTTCGCAGCGAAGGCGTTGATCCGGCCAGCATCGCTACCGGGCCACGTCCGCTTGCACTGGTCGACTTCATCGCCTCGGGCGGCACGATGCAATACCTGGTCGAACTGTTGCAGCGCATGGCCCATCAGGACGGGGTCGACTGGAATGGCGTGCAGCGCCGCCTGAGGATTATCGGCCTGACCTCACGCACCAAGAACAGCCCCAATACCTGGCGTTGGCAGCAGAACCAGACCTGGCTGGACCAGGTGCCCGACATGGTCATCAAGAATGTCTCAGCCGACTGGGGCTTCCTCTACAATATCGCCAATATCCAGAACAAGGTCACCCATGCCAACCATCCCGGACGCTGGGGCGAGCTTGAAGGGCGGCAACACGCGCCAAGCCAGGCCCAACTGGACGCCATCGCCTTTGCCGTGGCGCTGTTTGATCTCGGCAACCAGCGCGAAGAACGCGCGCGCCTGGCCGGGGAGATGGCCACCACTCACCAGATGCGCCAGCCCAACACGCGGGCCCTGGTTGCGGCCCTGAAACGCTAGACGGTGATACGATAGACAGCCGTGGCCTTGAGCAGCGGCCCACCCGCCTGGCTGGCCTCACCGCCGATAAACAGCAGCGTTCGCGTCTTGCGATCAATCTCCGCCTCGAACCGGACCGGGGCCTCACCGGATACGATGCCGGTGACATCAATCGTGACAGAGACCGGCACAATGCCCGCCCCTTCGGCCAGGGCTTCGCCATAGTGGCGCACGGTTTCCATCAGCAAGGCGCTCAACACTTCATGCTCGCTGCTTGGCGGGTTCAACACACCAACGCGCTCGCTCTCGAAGGCCAGCGCGGAATACGGAATTGTCAGATCAGTTCTTTCAGCCATGCCTCGCCCTAGTCTCATCTTCCGCAAAAGAAAAGACCCGCCGCAGCGTCGTGCGACAGGTCTTCACCTGTAACCCAGATATGGGGCCGTCAGGCCGCCACGACAGCAGCGCCCTGGTCCAGCACCGGCATCATGTCCGCAACCACCAGGTCACCAAGGTGGGCAAAGGCCTCCATGCCATATGTTGTCTGCATGTACTGGCTGATAGTCGGTAGCAGCTTGGCGATCTGGGCATGGCCGAGGCCAGCCTTGTGCAGGCTGGTGAACATGCCCTCGCCAACATGGCGGCGCCCGCCCGGGGTCTGCTCGATCAGGCGAGCAATCACGCCGGTCGCTGCGCCGGTCTCCGCCCCGATCGTGGCCGAGAGTGTGCGTGCGCCCGGCATCTTGCGAAAAATCGCTTCGGCCAGCGGTGAGCCCTGTCGTTCTGCTGTGTTCAACACGATACCAATGGCGTGACGCGCACTGGCCTGGGTCAGTCCGGTTGCATCGGCGGCACTCTTGATCATGTTCTTCAGCATTTTGGGCTCCTCATCTGGCTGGGTATCGGACAAGAGTACGAGAAACCCCTTGCGTGAAAGTTACCAGAATAGCCCTTATTGTTCATTTCCCCCGCACACGAGGTTAAGCCTCGTTAGGGCCGGGTAAACAGATCGCAGCGATCTGTTTACCTTTTACATTCGTTCGGGTGCGGTGATGCCGAGAATGCCGAGGCCGACAATCAGTTGCGCCAACACCGCCTCGCACAGGCCAAGGCGCGACGCGCGCAGTTCGCCATCGCTTTCCTTGGCAATCGGGTGTGCGCCATAGAACGCGCTGAACGCCTGGGCCAGGCCGTAGACGTGTTCGCAGAGATAGTGCGGCATGCGTTTCTCTCGCGCCAGGTTCAGGGCCAGCGAGAAACCATCCAGCGCCAGCACCAGCTTGCGCTCAGCCTCGCTCTCGACCCGGATGTCCCCAGCCGCATGGCCAGCCTCACCCGCCCGGCGCAGTAGTGATTTCAACCGCACCACGGCATAGAGAAGATACGGCCCGGTCTTGCCTTCAAAGCTGGAAAACTTGTCCAACTCGAAGACATAATTGGTCGTGCGTTGGTTCTTCAGGTCGGCAAAGCGCAGCGCGGCGCGCGCCACCAGGCGGGCAATGTCGACGCGTTCTTCTTCGCCGATCTCACCGGAAAGGCCCGCCTCGCCAATCTTGCGCAGGGCCTCGTCCAGCGCCATCGCGTTGAGGTCAGCCAGCCGCAAGGTTCCCCCTTCGCGGGTCTTGAACGGTTTGCCATCGGGCCCGTTGACCGTACCGAAGCCGATATGTTCCAGCCGATCCTCGCGCATCAGGCCAACCTTCTCGCTGGCCCGGAAGACCTGTTCGAAGTGGAAAGCCTGGCGCTGGTCAACGACGTAGAGAATCCGGTCCGGCCCGATGGTCTCCACCCGGTCGATGATCGTGGCCAGATCAGTCGCGTGATAGCCGGTGGCCCCGCGTGAATTGACCAGCATGAAGGGCGGCATGTCCTTCTTGTCGCTGTCACGAGCAATGTCGATGATCCACGCCCCGTCATCGAGGCGGGCAAGGCCACGCGCCTTGAGGTCATCAACCATTGGCTGGATCAGCGGGTCGACATCGCTTTCGCCCTTCCACAGGTCGAAATGCACATCAAGGAAACCGTAATCGACCTTCAACGCGGCGACGGAGACATCAATGAAGTGCCGCAACAGGGCGCGATAGCCGGGGCGGCCTGCCTGCATCTCTGCAACCGCTTCCTGGGCGCGCCGGGCATAGGCCTCATCCTCTTTGGAACGGGCCGACGCCATCGGGTAGAGCCGGGACAGGTCATCCATATCAACCGGCGGTTCGGCCGGGAATGGGCCCCGATTGCGCTCGTCAAAATATGGCAGGCCCGGCTGTTCATCCATCACCGCGACAATCAGCAAGCCCATTTGCAAGCCCCAATCGCCGAGGTGGGTATCGCCGACAACCTCATCGCCCATGAACCGCATCAGGCGAACAATCGTGTCGCCGATCACGGCCGAGCGCAGGTGGCCGACATGCATTGGCTTGGCGACGTTCGGGCCGCCGAAATCAACCACCAGTTTCTCGGTCTGCGCCGCTGGCATGGCGCCAGCGCGCTCATCCTTGCGGACCTGATCTGCCACGCCTGACAGCGCCGCATTGGTCACGACGATGTTCAGGAAGCCCGGCCCGGCCACATCAACCCGCTCAATGGCGTCATGTTCGGCCAGTTTTGGGGCAATCCGCGCGGCCAGTTCGCGTGGGTTCATACCCGCCTGCTTGGCCGCGCCCATGCAGCCATTGCACTGGAAATCGGCCAGTTCCGGGCGATCCGACTGCTTGACCGTGCCCCAGCGTGCCGCCAGGCCCTCGGCCTCGAACGCTGCCACGCACGCGTCCGCCAACTGCGTCGCGAGATCCGTCATTGTCCTGCTCCGAAATCTCTTACTGGCCAGCATCCAGACGGAAGCGGCGGCCATCCTTGTTGAACTGCAATTGTTCCTCGGTCAGTTCGAACCCGACCAGGACTTCAAAGTTTGCGGCAGAGACAGACTCATCGGCGCGCGGAATGGTAATGCGCTGGATCACTTCTGTCGCGCCATCGACCGGGCCATCGGAAAAGTCTGCCCGCACGGCGAAATGTTCCTTGTTCAGCACCTTGCCGGAGCGGCGGGTCACCGCCACCCAATAGGTATAGTCGTGGCGGTTCTCGGTGCCCATGGGGCCCTTGCCGAAGGCGAAATCAATCTCGACCTCGGCACGCACCGGGTTATCGTCGGCATAGCGGCAATACAGGCGCACATCGACGATCTCGCCAGTATAGGCAATGTTGCTGAAGATCGGTTCTTCGCCGTCCAGTTCGACAATGCGCGAGGCATTATAGATCGATCCGGCCGGTGGGCAGGCCCCAGCATTGATGCGAGAATCAAACGCATCACTCAGGCCACCACTCCGCCCGAAACAGGCCGTCAGCAGGGTCAATGCAGTCATAAGGGCAATAATGCGCATAATTCAGCCTTGTCACACTTGGCCTCATGGATGAGGCTATCCATCTGTTGCCGAGAGTGTTACCGGGCGTGGCGCGCACGTGCAACGCCCTATCTGCGCCAGACATGTGAGGAAGTGTTTAGATGCCCCGCCCGCTGACCATCCTGCTGGCCGCACCGCGCGGTTTCTGCGCTGGTGTTGACCGCGCCATCCAGATCGTCGAGGAGGCGCTCGCCAAGTGGGGCGCGCCGGTCTATGTGCGCCACGAAATCGTCCACAACCAGCATGTCGTCTCACGTCTGGAAGATATGGGCGCGGTGTTCGTCGAAGAACTGGACGAGTGCCCGACCGACCGGCCTGTCGTGTTTTCAGCTCATGGCGTGCCAAAATCGGTGCCCGGCGCAGCAGCGGCCCGAAACATGATCTATGTCGATGCGACCTGCCCGCTGGTCTCGAAAGTTCATGTCGAGGCCGAGCGCCATTACCGTGAAGGCCGCGAGATCGTGCTCATCGGCCATGCTGGCCACCCCGAAGTGATCGGCACGATGGGCCAGACCCCGACGGGCACGATGACGCTGATCGAAACGGTCGAGGATGTGGCGGGCTTCACGCCAAAGGATCCGGCCAATCTTGCCTTCGTCACCCAGACCACGCTCAGCGTCGATGACACCGCAGACATTGTCGCCGCCCTGCAGGCCCGGTTTCCCGGCATTTCAACCCCGCACAAGGAAGACATCTGCTATGCCACGACCAATCGCCAGGAAGCGGTCAAGGTCATGGGGGAGCGCTCGGACCTCTGCCTCGTCATCGGGGCGGAGACCTCATCCAATTCCAAGCGCCTGGTTGAAGTGGCGCTGAGGGCCGGGGCCAGGGATGCCCGCCTGGTTGCCAGCGCCGAGCATGTTGACTGGTCGTGGTTCGATGGGGTCTCGACACTTGGCCTGACCGCCGGGGCCAGTGCCCCGGAAGATCTGGTCCAGGGCCTGATCGCCGCCTGCCGCGCCCGCTTCGACATCACGGTCGAAGAAATCACCACCGCTGAAGAAAATATCGTCTTCAAGCTGCCGCGTGTGCTGGCAGCTGAGGTTTAAGCATGCCCGACTCTCAAATCCTTGCTGTGGCCATGCAATTTCCCGTCTCTATGGATGTGCCTGCCAATCTCGATCACATCGCAACTCTTCTAAAGCCGGTGCGCACTGGCACCATCGTCGTCACCCCTGAAGGTGCCTTGTCGGGATATGCGCCCGACCGCGAGCTGACTTCAAAACTGGACCGAGATGCGACCAATAAGGCGATAGAGTTTGTTTCTAAGCTTGCTGTGTCCTCATCGTGCCACATCGTATCCGGCGCCTGCGTCGAAGATGACGGGCATTGGCGCAACAGCAGCTTTATCTTCTGCCCGGACGGGGTGCGTTTCCGATATGAC
>CBDUKI010000165.1:0-5875 GCA_965367765.1 uncultured Henriciella sp. | reverse complement strand
CGCTACACAATTCCATTGGCCCGTTCGTAAAGCTGAAAGAGGCCGGTGTGCGCACCTATCTCGGCATCGACAATATTGCCGACCTGTTCATGCCGATCGTTGATGGCGACATGTGGACCGAAGTGCGCATGTTGATGGAGGCCTGCCGCCATTATGACCTTGAGCAGATTGCCGACTGGGCCAGCGAACCACCGCTGCATGTTCTCAATGCCAGGGCGGAAAAGGTCGCTGCGGAATAGGCTCCGCAGCGCTTATCCTGCCGTTGGGTAAGACGTATCGCCACCTTGAAAAACTCGTGAACTGAGTTGGATTCCGGCTGGACAAATCCTGATTTTTGAACATTCTGTCAAAAAAAGAACGTGACATATCTCATCAGAAGATATGCGCGAGGAGGAAACATGACAGACCAGGCTGCATCGCCGATGCCACCCCGTTCGCGCGTCGGTATACCGACCAAGCTCGCCTATGGCTTTGGCTCTGTGGCCTACGGGGTCAAGAATAATGGCTTCGACTATTTCCTGCTGACTTTCTACGCGCTTGTTGTCGGTCTTGATGAACGCCTGGTCGGCCTCGCCATCCTCATCGCACTGGTATTTGATGCGATCAGTGATCCGCTGGTCGGCTATCTGTCTGATAATTTTCGTTCCAAATGGGGCCGCCGTCATCCCTTCATGTATGGTGCGGCGATCCCCGTGGCGGTCAGTTATTTCATGCTCTGGAACCCGCCCAGTGGCTGGTCTCAGGAGGGCTTGTTCATCTACCTGACCGTGCTGGCCGTGGTCATCCGTACCTTCATTACGTTCTACGAAACGCCCAGTACGGCGCTGGCCCCGGAAATGACGGAAGACTATGACGAGCGCACCAGCCTGCTTGGCTATCGCTATTATTTCGGCTGGACGGGCGGCAACCTGATGTCGGTCCTGATGTGGGGTGTGCTGCTGGTTGCCTCGGCTGAATTCGGGCCGGACCCCCGGGCCAATCTCGATGGCTGGAAGATGTTCGGGATTATCGGTTCTGGCCTGATGTTTCTCGCCATCATCGTCTCTGCGGCGGGCACCCATCACCTGATCCCGACGCTGAGAGAGCCACCCCCGCAGCGCAAGATGACGGTCGGGCTGATCTTCCGGGAAATCTACGAAACCCTGGCCAACAAGTCGTTTGCGGCCGTGTTCGTGGCGGCCCTGTTCGGGGCGATTGCAACCGGCATCTCAGCCGCGCTCGCCTTTGTCATCCTGCCGCTGTTCTGGGGCTTCAGTGGTGGGCAGATCTTTATCTGGACCCTGTTCGTCTTTGTCTCGGCGCTGCTGGCCTTTGTGATAACGCCGGTGATTGCCAGGCGAATGGGCAAGAAGCGCGCGGCGATCACGCTCGGCCTGCTCGGCTTCTGGGTCGCGCCCGCGCCGGTCATCCTGCGCCTGCTGGGGTTGATGCCCGAGAATGGCGACCCGGTCCTGTTCCCGATCCTGCTGGTCGTGCATGTCTTCGATCTCGCCTTCATCATTGCTTTCCAGATCCTGTTCTCGTCGATGATCGCAGATCTGGTCGAACTGAGCGAGCTGAAGACCAATCGCCGCTCTGAAGGCCTGTTCGCAGCCGCCGTGACCTTCATCCGCAAGACAGTGCAGGGGCTCGGCGTCCTGGCGGCGGGCTTCATCATCTGGGCATCCGGCTTTCCGGAACAGGAATCCAAGCTCCAGCCATTGTCATCCGAGCAGATCCCGACCGACGCGCTGTGGCGCCTTGGGGCCTATTATGCGCCGAGCCTGCTCTTGCTGTGGAGCGCGATGATCCTGGCGCTCAGCTTCTACCGGATTGACCGGACATCACATAATCAGAACCTGCAGGCCTTGGCGGATCGCAAGGCGGCGGAGTAGAAACACAAGTCAGTATCAGGGGAGAAAACGAACATGCCACGTATCAAGGCGAATGGACTGGAATTCGAATATGATGAGATCGGCCCGCGTGATGGCGAACCGGTGCTTCTGGTCATGGGTTTCAGTGCCCAGATGACCCTGTGGCCGGAGCCGTTCCGTCAGGGCCTGGCGGATGCTGGCTATCGTGTCATCCGGTTCGACAATCGTGATATTGGTCTGTCTCATCAGTTTGACGATCAGATGCCGCCGAACCCGCTTGAGCTGATCGGCGCGATCACGTCCGGGCGGGATGCGACCGGCATGGTGCCTTATGTGCTGGATGACATGGCGGCGGATGCGGCGGCAATCCTGGAAGCCCTGGATGCCGGACCGGCCCATATTATCGGCGCGTCCATGGGCGGCATGATTGTCCAGCTCATGGCGCTCAACCATCCTGAACTTGTGCGCAGTGTCATACCGGTCATGACCACGTCTGGTGACCCGTCCTTGCCACCGGCCACGCCAGAGGCCATGGCGGCCCTGACCGCAGCGCCGGCGAGCCCTGAACGCGATGATGTGGTTGCCGCGGCCCTCAAGGCCCGGCGCGTCATCGGCTCGGCAGACGGCACACGCGACAATGACGAAGTGATCGCGCACAATGCCGGGGCCGCTTATGATCGCGCCTATCGTCCGTTCGGTGTGGCCCGCCAGTATGGCGCGATCCTGGCTCAACCGCGTTGGCATGAGCGCCTGGATCAGGTCGCTGCGCCAACCATGGTCCTACACGGCGCGGTCGATCCACTGATCCCGCCGACCGGTGGGCGGGACATTGCTGCGCGTGTGCCAGGCGCGAAAATTGTCGAGGTCGAGAACTGGGGCCATGACGTCCCGGCCAGCCTGGTGCCGAAACTGGTCAACATCATCACGGACTTTCTCGGGCAGGTAGACTAGGCGTCATGGCCGCAAGCAAGTCTGCCCCTCTGCGTCATGATCCCAAGCGCCAGGCCGGCAAGGGACAGAAGACGCGTGAACACATTCTCGAAATGGCCCGGCGCTGCATGAACGAGAAGGGCGTCGGCAATGTCAATTGCCGGTGCATCGCCAAGGCGGCGGGCCTGACGCCTGGCAATATCTACTATTATTTCGACAATATCGAAGCCATTCGCGCCGAGCTGGGCAAGCAGATCGGCAGGGATGTGAAAGCCAATCTTGCGACGCTGACCGGGCACGTCCACACAGCGTCTGGGCGCCGACAGGCGACGATCGACTGGCTCTCAATCGTCTGGAAGTGGCGCTATTTCTTTCTCGACTTTGACCAGATCATTCGCAGCGATGAGCGTGTGCGCGCTGATGTGCGGGCGAGCCAGAAAGCGACCGTCGATATTCAGGCCAAGGCACTGGAAGACTTCCTGAAATCGAACGGCGTCAAACTGACCCGGCGCGACAAGGAATTGTGCCGCGACATTGCTGTGTCAGGCTGGATTGTCTCGCTCAACTGGATTCAGCACGTCTCCCTGCACAACGATCTGTCGCAGATGACCCGTGAGGACTTTATCGGTACGGTTGATCGGTACATGACGGTGAGCCGGACCCTGTTCAATAAGGACTTCCTGACCAAGCTGCTACATTCACATTCAACCTGACGACTGGCCCGGCCGGTCCAATCCATCGAGGTAAACATGACAGACGCCCTTACGCTTACGCCATCCGAAGTCTCGGATTATATCGCCCAGGCCGGGCGTGACACCTGGGTGGTGCCGGATGTCCCGGCTGATACACCGCGCCGCGAAATCAAGAAGGTTGGCGTCATCGGCGCCGGCACCATGGGCGGCGGCATTTCCATGAATTTCGCCACGGCTGGTATCCCCGTGGTCATTCTCGAAACCAAGCAGGAAGCCCTCGACCGCGGGCTTGGCGTGGTGCGCAAGAACTATCAGCGCTCGGCAGACCGTGGCCGCTTTCCACAGGAAGAGGTTGAAGAGCGCATGGGTCGCCTGACCGGCACGCTCGACATGAACGATTTCGCTGATGTCGATCTCGTTATCGAGGCGGTGTTCGAGGATATGGACCTGAAGAAGAAGATCTTCACCGACCTGGACCGGATCACCAAGCCTGGCGCGATCCTGGCGACCAATACATCCGCCCTCAATATTGATGAGATTGCCAGCGTCACCTCGCGCCCACAGGATGTCATCGGCTTGCACTTCTTCTCCCCGGCCAATGTCATGAAGCTGCTCGAGATCGTGCGGGCTGACCACACCGGTGACGATGTGATCATCACCTGCATGGAGCTGGCCAAGACAATCAACAAGGTTGCCGCGCTGGTTGGTGTTTGCCCCGGCTTTGTTGGCAACCGTATCCTGTTCGCGCGTCAGGCTCAGGCCCAGAAACTGGTCTACCAAGGGGCCATGCCATGGGATGTCGATGCGGCACTGAACGCCTTCGGTTTCCGCATGGGGCCTTACCAGATGTCCGACCTGGCCGGGCTTGATATTGGCTGGAAGAAAGGTGCCAAGACGGCCAACCCGATCCGCGACGCCCTGTGTGAATTGGACCGGCGCGGACAGAAAACCGGCGCGGGCTATTATGACTATGACGAGGCCCGCAAGCCGATCCCGTCAGAGGTCACGGCCAAGATCATTCGCGATGTCACTGGCGTCGAGCCAGGCAATGCGCCGTCCCAGGAAGAGATCATCGCCACCTGTATCCATCCGATGATCAATGAAGCGTTGAAAATCCTCGAAGAAGGCAAGGCCCAGCGCGCCTCCGATATCGATGTGGTCTGGCTCAACGGCTATGGCTGGCCCGCCGACAAGGGTGGCCCGATGCTGTATGGCGACATGGTAGGCGCCAAGGCCGTGCTGGCCACGATGGAGCGGCTCGGCGCAGAAGATGAGCGCTTCGCACCCTGCGAAACCCTCAAGAAGCTGGCGCGTGAAGGTGGGCGCTTCACTGAGGTCAAGCCAGGCTGATGACGGCACCTGAGGCCCAGCCATTCGACGGTGAATATGACTATATCATCGTCGGGGCCGGGTCGGCGGGCTGCGTGCTCGCCAATCGCCTGTCGGCTGATCCGTCCAATCGGGTTCTGCTGCTGGAGGCGGGCGGCCATGACAACTGGATCTGGTTTCATATCCCGGTTGGGTACCTGTTCGCCATCGGCAATCCGCGCGCGGACTGGATGTTTTCCACGGTTGCAGAGCTTGGCCTGAACGGGCGGTCCCTCGCTTATCCGCGCGGCAAGGTCATCGGCGGCTCCTCGGCCATCAATGCGATGATCTCGATGCGCGGCCAGGCCGCCGACTATGATGGCTGGAAAGCGCTTGGCCTCTCTGAGTGGGGCTGGGGTGACGTGCTGCCCGCCTTCCGCCGCATTGAGGATCATTTCCTTGGCGATGGCCCGTTTCACCAGACCGGCGGAGAATGGCGGGTTGAGCCGCCGCGTGTGCGCTGGGATGTGCTCGACAAGGTCCGCGAGGCGGCGATCCAGATGGGTGTGCCCGAAACCGGCGACTTCAATACCGGCGACAATTTCGGAGCGGGCTATTTTCACGTCAACCAGAAGCGTGGGCGGCGCTGGTCCGCGGCGCGCGGCTTTCTCAAACCCGCGCTGAACCGTCCGAACCTGCGCCTTGTCACCCATGCCACGACCGACAGCGTGAGCTTTGAGGGTCCAAGGGCCAGCGGCGTGCGCTTCCAGCGCAAGGGGCAGATGTTTCATGCCCGCGCGCGCGGCGAGGTTATTCTAAGTGCCGGTTCCATCGGGTCTGTCCAGGTCCTGATGCGCTCCGGCATCGGACCGGGTGAGACCTTGCAACAGATCGGGGCCGGGGCGCAGCTTGTCCGGCCCGGCGTCGGCGCCAATCTGCAAGACCATTTGCAACAGCGCGCCATCTACAAGGTCTCCGGCGTGCGCACGCTCAACGAGACCTATCATTCCCTGCTTGGCCGGATGGGCATGGGGCTGGACTATGCGTTCCGGCGGCGCGGGCCACTCACCATGGCACCGTCTCAGCTCGGGA
>CBDUKI010000164.1:0-5885 GCA_965367765.1 uncultured Henriciella sp. | reverse complement strand
GACCCTGTCAGCAAAGGAGACGAAAATGTTCAGGTTCTGGAAGTCCCGCAAAACACAAACACGCCGCAAGGAACGCCAATGGCTGGAGCTTGATTTCGGTGATCCGGTGACCATCCAGCTGGCCCGTGGCCTCGCCGGCGCCCCAGCCCTGCAGCCGGTGCCGGTCGCGACCCGCAACATGCGCAGCGCCGCCCGGCCATTGCACCAGCGCCTGAGGTCAGCCTAGTTGCCCGCGACCAGGCTGGCCAGCGCTTCGCCTTTCACATAGTCAACCGCCGGGGCCAGTTCATCCAGGTCGCTGACTTGCGAGCCGCTTGCACGCTCGGTGAACACGACCCGGCTGCCAGCCTCGTCTGCGCTGACCGAAATCTCCCAGATTACGCTGACGCCGAGCGCCTGAAGCGGCCCAAACGGGGCATCAAGACGCAACGTCTCTGGCGCGCTGACATAGACGACGCGGCCATGTTCAACTGAACCACCGTCCCAATCCTCCCGCCACAGGCCGCCGGCTTGCAGGTCCAGTGTCAGATTGGCACTGTCACCAGAATAGGTGTGATCAGACAGCCACCAGCGCGACGGTTCGGCAATGCGCGCCCACATCGCCTCTGTATCAAGATCGGAGCGGGCCTCATGGCGCAGCTCGTAATGGCTTGGCGAGCTGGAGACCACTTCGGCATGGGCGAGGCCAGCCAGAAAGGCCATGGTGACAAGGGCCGTGGCGATTTTCATTCTCGTCTCCCTCCTGTGCGGGCTGGTGAAATCTGTTGTGACGGAGCCTAGCATAGCCCATCCCGATTGAAAAAAGGGCACGTCACGCGCCCGGATTCGCGTAATTGGCGTAATTCTTGCTTCGAACTCTCTCATCAGAGATTGGGAGTTAGACATGTTCAAGTTTGGGAAAGCCAAGTCAGATCCATACGGTATCAGCCCGGACCGCCGCAAACAGCGCGAACCACTGATGATGGACCATGGCGACCCGGTGACCATTCGTCTGGCCCGCAAGATTTCAACCAATGTCTCTGGCTCAGCCCCGCGCCAGACCGTGAAACACCGCGTGTCTCACGCCAGCCTGTTTCTCGAACACTGACCCCTGCCCGCCTCGAGCCATGCTCCCAAATGGCTCTGACCGCACAGCCCGATGGCGTCTCTGACAGCTTGAACATCACCCTACCAGCCCGACTGTGGAGAACGCCGGTTCAAAGGTTGACCATAGGGCACAAAAATTGCACCTGTCGCCGGGTGTTCAATATCGGCGTATCGAGGTGGAGTAGACCATGCGTGTGACAATGATCGGGACCGGGTATGTTGGCCTGGTGAGTGGGGCGTGTTTTGCGGATTTCGGTCACACCGTCACCTGCGTCGACAAGGACAAGAGCAAGATTGACCGCCTGCATGATGGCATCATGCCAATCTATGAACCGGGCCTCGACAAGCTGGTTGAATCCAACGTCAAGGAAGAGCGCCTGTTCTTCACCACCGACCCGGCTGATGCGATTGCCGAAGCCGATGCGATCTTCATCGCCGTGGGCACGCCCTCACGCCGAGGCGATGGCCATGCTGACCTCTCCTACGTCTACGCCGCTGCTGAAGAAATCGCCAAGCTGATGAAGGGCTTCACCGTCGTGGTGACCAAGTCCACCGTGCCTGTCGGCACTGGCGACGAGGTCGAGGCGATTATCCGCAAAGTCAATCCTGACGCCGATTTCGCGGTCGTGTCCAACCCGGAATTCCTGCGCGAAGGCGCGGCCATCAAGGATTTCAAGATCCCTGACCGGGTCGTCGTCGGCACCGATGATGACCGCGCCCGCGATGTCATGCGTGAGCTTTACCGCCCGCTTTTCCTCAACGAAACACCGATCATCTTCACCGAGCGGCGCACCTCCGAACTGATCAAGTATGCCGCCAATGCCTTCCTGGCCGTGAAGATTACCTTCATCAACGAGATTGCCGACCTGTGCGAAAAAGTCGGCGCGAATGTCCAGGAAGTTTCCCGCGGGATCGGCCTTGATGGCCGCATTGGCAGCAAGTTCCTGAATGCCGGTCCGGGCTATGGCGGCTCGTGCTTTCCGAAAGACACGCTGGCCCTGACCAAGACCGCAAATGATCATGACAGCCCTGTGCGCATTGTCGATACGGTTGTCGAGGTCAATGCCGGCCGCAAGAAGGCGATGGCGACCAAGATCATCGACGCGATGGGCGGCGATGTTTCCGGCAAGACAATTGGCGTGCTTGGCCTCGCCTTCAAACCAAACACCGATGATATGCGCGATGCGCCAAGCCTCGACATCATCCCGGCCCTGCTCGAAGCGGGTGCCGTGATTAAGGCTTATGACCCGGAAGCCATGGAAGAGGCGCGCCACCTGCTCAACGGCATCGAGTATGCTGAAAATCCGTACGCCGTCCTGCAAGACAGCGATGCCATGGTCATCATCACCGAGTGGGACCAGTTCCGCGCGCTTGATCTTGATCGCATCAAGACGGCCCTGAAACAGCCCGTCGTGGTCGACCTGCGCAATATCTACGCGCCGGATGATATGGCCAAGCGCGGCTTCTCCTATACTTCGATCGGTCGCAAGGCCGTCTGAGGCCCCGGCAAGACAAGGGCTGACCCCATGCATTTGACGAAACGAGTTCTGGTCACTGGCGGCGCCGGCTTCATCGGCTCCCACTTGTGTGAAGCCCTGCTTGAAACCGGTGCCGAAGTCCTTTGCGTGGATAATTTCTTCACCGGCGCCCGGGCCAATATTGCCCACCTTCTGACCAATCCGCGCTTCGAGATGCTTCGTCACGACATCACGATGCCGCTTTTTGTCGAGGTCGACCAGATCTACAACATGGCCTGTCCGGCCAGCCCGGTTCACTACCAGTATGACCCGGTCCAGACGACCAAGACCTCCGTCCATGGTGCGATCAACATGCTGGGCCTGGCCAAACGGACCGGCTCGCGCATCCTGCAGGCCTCGACCAGCGAGGTCTATGGCGATCCGGATGTGCATCCCCAGCAGGAAGACTATTGGGGCAATGTGAACCCGATCGGACCGCGCTCGTGCTATGACGAAGGCAAGCGCTGCGCCGAAACGCTGTTCTTCGACTATTACCGCCAGCACAAGCTGGACATCAAGGTTGGCCGCATCTTCAACACTTACGGCCCACGCATGCATCCCAATGATGGCCGCGTGGTCTCCAATTTCATCGTCCAGGCCCTTAAAGGCGAGGATATTACCCTCTATGGCGATGGCGAGCAGACCCGCAGTTTCTGCTATGTCGATGACCTTGTGCGTGGCCTGATGGCCCTGATGGAAAGCCCGGATGGCGTGACCGGGCCGATCAATCTTGGCAATCCGGGCGAATTTACCATTCGCGAACTGGCCGAGCAGGTGATCGCGTTGACCGGCTCAAAGTCGAAGCTGGCCCACCTGCCCTTGCCCCAGGACGATCCGCGCAAGCGCCGGCCCGACATTACCAAGGCCAAGGACCTGCTGGACTGGCAGCCGGACATCGCGCTCAAGGATGGCCTGGTCAAGACCATTGCCTATTTCGACACGCTGCTCGCCAATCTCGACGACTAGGCGAGGCCGGCGCGCCTATTCGGCTGCCGGGGCAAGCTTGCGGCGCTGATCGAAGCGCGACCACACACCGCTATCGCCATGCCAGTCGCCTTGTGTGGCCCCCTTGGAATATTCGGTGGCGCGGGCCTCGAAGAAGTTGGCGTGCTCGACCCCGTTGAGGATTTCGGTCAGCCATGGCAGCGGGTGCTTCTCGACGCCATAGATCGGGTCGAGCTTGAGCTGGTTCATCCGCCAGTCGGCAATGTAGCGGATATAATTCTTGATATCCTGCGGCGTCATGCCTTCAACCTCGCCCGCTTCGAAGGCAAGATCGATGAACTTGTCTTCGAGCATGACCACGGTTTCGCAGCATTCACGGATCCGGTTTTTCACCGCCGGGGTCAGCGCCCCGGTTTCTGCGGCAAAGGTGTGGAACAGTTTCATCATGCCTTCGCAATGCAGGCTTTCATCGCGGATCGACCAGGTGACGATCTGGCCCATGCCCTTCATCTTGTTGAAGCGCGGGAAGTTCATCAGCATCGCGAAGGACGCAAACAGTTGCAGCCCCTCTGTAAAGCCGCCAAACACGGCCATCGAGGTCAGGATATCTTCCTCCGTCTCGGTGCCAAACTGGCCAAGATAGTCATGCTTGGCCGCCATTTCCTGGTATTCCATGAAGGCGGAGAATTCCGAATCCGGCATGCCGATCGTCTCTAGCAACAGGGCATAGGCGGCAATGTGCACGGTTTCCATGTTCGAGAAGGAGGCCAGCATCATGCGCACTTCAACCGGTTTGAAGAGCGGCATGTAGTGTTCCATATAATTGGCGCCGACCTCGACATCCGACTGGGTGAAGAAGCGGAAGATCTGCGTCAGCAGGTTTCGCTCCTTGTCATTGAGCTTGTTGACCCAGTCCTTGCAGTCTTCGCCGAGCGGCACTTCCTCTGGCAGCCAGTGGACCTGCTGTTGCAGTTTCCAATAGTCATAGGCCCACGGATAGCGGAACGGCTTGTAAGACAGGCTCGGTGTCAACAATCCTGATGTTCCGGTTTTTCCTGCAGCCATGATATGCCCCTCGTGATTCTGCGCTTCAAACAATATATAGTGTCTCATGTGCCTGGTTAACGCAAGATGTATCCTGGGCGATGAAGGGTGAATTCCACACTTTATCCTTTCTGCTTGCCACGGCTGAGCCTGTTCAGACCGCAAAGAACAGCAAGCATGCATTTCACGCACGCGCCCGCCTTCCGCCGAGGCGGTTCAGAGGGTCCTGATTCTGGGTGGGAAATCGGGCACGCGGCCAAGCGGTGGCGGGCGCGCCTGGCTGGCCTTGAGAATGGCCACGGCCAGACTGTCATACAGCATGGAAATCTCGGTCCCGAACCGGCGCGGCATGGCGTCGTCCCGGCCCGGGGCCAGCAACCAGCCGGGGCGACGGCGTGCCAGCGTCCAGGCCAACCGGCGCGCCCGCGCCTGCGGGGCCGCCAGGAGCGCCTGCAAGTCGGCCAGCCGCTGCAGGAGCGGCGCCGCCTGAACCGGCTGCGAGCGGGCGCGGCGCCTGTGGGATAGAGCCTCAGAAAAGCCCGGCCAGGCCGCCTCACCGATGAAGACACGAAAGCGGCCCGCACGGCGCGGACGCGGCCTGACCATCCGGCGATGACGCGGGCGATTATCGGGCGTCAGGCCCGGTTCCAGCTGCAGCGCGAGCAGCACCAGCACCCGGCGCAAGAACGCTTCAAGCGCCCGTAAACCCTGGCGTACCCGGCGCGCGGCGGCGGCGCGCAATGTCGCTGGCGCAAGCTGCAAATCATCGCGCGACACCACACGCGCCACCAGCCGCGCCCCCTGGGCGTGCACCTGATCCACAAATCCCGGCAAGCTCGACATGCGCACAAGTATAACCCGGCCCGCAGAGGGGGCGGATAAGGGGTGGGATTGGGGGCTTGAACTTGAGCAAGCTACAAGTGTAACGTTAAGTTGAACAGGTGAAAAGGATGGGTGGGTTTCACCCGCCTGGCCAATACACGACAAGACACTGCACTGACAAAACATCACAGAGGAAACATGATGAAAGCGTTCGCAATTTCGATCTCGCTGCTGGTTGGCGCACTTTCTATGGGCCCTGCCAGCCTTGCAGAGAGCGACAGCTCCGCGCCTGAAGCCCCATATCTCGGCCAGCAAGAGCCCGATGCCGCGCCGGACCTGTTTGCACCGGGTATCGTCTCCACCGACAGTCTGGAGATTGAAGGCGTATTTGCACCCGGCATGGAGGCGTTCTACTTCGTCCGGCAAAATCCGGGAGAAGCGCCCCAGACCAATATTGTCGAGTATCGCGAC
>CBDUKI010000163.1:0-5902 GCA_965367765.1 uncultured Henriciella sp. | reverse complement strand
TTGCTGCCACACGCCGCCATGGGCCGCTTTGCATGGGGATTGACCCGCATGCCGGACGCATTCCCGCACTTTTTGGTGGTGATACGCCGGATGGGTTGGCCGCGTGGGGTGAGGCTCTGATTGCAGCCGCCGCAGGCCGCGTCGGCATCATCAAGCCGCAAGCGGGCCTGTTTGAACGCCATGGCTGGCAAGGCATGCGCGCACTGGCCAGGGTCTGCGATGCTGCCCGTGAGGCGGGCCTGGTTGTGTTGATGGATGCCAAGCGCGGCGACATCGGTTCCACGGCGGAAGGTTATGCTGCCGCTTACCTGGCCAGCGGGTCTCCATTTGCCTGCGATGCGTTGACCGTGAACCCGTATATGGGCCTCGATACGCTGGAGCCGCATGTGCGTGCTGCCGAACAGTCCGGCAAGGGCGTCATCGTTCTGGCCCGCACCTCCAATCCAGGCTCGGCGGATTTCCAGTCAAAGGACCTGGAAGGCGCGCCGCTTTATGCCCGCGTGGTCGAGGCGCTGGCCCCGATGGTCGAGCGCCTGAAAGGCGAGACTGGATGGTCCGGCTTGATGCTTGTGACCGGGGCCACCGGACCGGATGAAGCCAGGCAATTGCGGGTGTTGTCGCCTGATGCGCTTTTCCTTGTGCCCGGATATGGCGCCCAGGGTGCCGGGGCGAGCGAGGCGATGGCCGGATTTGCCCCCTCACGGGATGTCGGAAATCGGCTTGAAGGCGGTTGCGTTAATGCTTCGCGATCAGTCAATTTTCCCCCGGCGAGTGATGAAGCCGCCAGCCAGGATGAATGGCAGGCGCCAATCATCGCAGCGATTGAGTCTGCCCAGGCAGACCTCCTAAGCGCTTCGACTTAGTTTCCCTCGGGTTTGGCCTCGACACCGGCCTGAAAATCCATACTCTACGCTCAACAGCCCCGGAGAGGCTGATCTTTTGAGAGGAAACAGGGAAAGCGCAGATGAAACTGCATCATATTGCTGGAGTCGCCCTCGCTGCGGCTATTTTGACATCTTGCGGTGGTGCCAATGATGCCCCCGCCCCCGTAGAGGACGCGCCAGAGGCGAAGTTTGCCGATGTGACGCGCGACCGGCTGGTCAACGCGGCGGCAACGCCAGGTGAGTGGCTTACTTATGGCGGCGGCTATGACGAACAGCGCCATTCCGGCCTGACCGGGATCAATACCGATAATGTTGGCGATCTCGGCGTCGCCTGGACGTATGACCTTGCCACGTCCCGGGGCGTGGAATCGACCCCAATCGTGGTCGATGGCGTCATGTATGTGACCTCTGCCTGGTCAATCGTTTATGCGCTGGATGCCAAGACGGGTGAGGAATTGTGGGTTCATGACCCGGATGTTGATCGCGCCGTGGGCGTGAAGGCCTGTTGCGACGTGGTCAACCGTGGCGTCGCCGTATGGGATGGCAAAGTCTATGTTGGGGTGATCGACGGACGCGTTCAGGCGCTTGATGCCAAGACCGGAGACCTGGCCTGGAGCACGGTAACAGTTGACCAGTCCAAGCCTTACACTATTACCGGCGCGCCGCGCGTGGTTGATGGCAAGGTGCTGATCGGTAATGGCGGTGCGGAACTTGGCGTGCGCGGTTACCTGTCGGCCTATGATGCTGTGACGGGCGATCTCGTCTGGCGATTCTACACTGTGCCGAATCCGAACAAACAGCCAGATGGGGCCGCCTCCGACAGCGCGTTCGAGACTGTCGGCAATGTCACCTGGGGTGATGAAGGGGCCTGGGTCACCGATGGTGGCGGCGGGACCGTATGGGATTCAATTGTCTATGACGCTGAGAGCCACAGCATCATCTTCGGAGTTGGCAACGGATCGCCATGGAGCCGGGACGTGCGTGACCCGGCAGGTGGCGACAACCTGTTCGTCTCATCCATCGTTGCGGTTGACGCTGATACGGGTGAATACAAATGGCACTTCCAGACAACGCCAGGCGACAACTGGGATTATACGGCCACACAGACCATCATTCTGGCCAACCTACCGCTCGGTGAAAACGGGGCCGATCGCCGGGTTGTGATGCAGGCGCCGAAGAACGGTTTCTTCTACGTGCTTGATGCGCAGACGGGTGACTTCATTCATGGGTCTGGCTATGTGCCGCAGAACTGGACCACGGGTCTGGATGAAAACGGTCGCCCGATCGAGGTGCCCGATGCCCGCTATCAGGATGTGTCCTTCTTGCAGATGCCCGGGCCACTGGGCGGGCACAACTGGCAGCCAATGGCGTTCAACCCGGATGTCGGCCTGGCCTATATTCCGGCCCAGGAGATTCCGCAGGCCTATCGTAAGGATCCGCGTTTTGCGACCCAGCCTGCCAAATGGAATACAGGCATCGACTTCGCTGCTGATGTTCCACAGGTCTTGCCGGGTGAGGTCTATACCTTCCTGCGCTCTGGGCTGAAGGGTCGCCTGATCGCCTGGGATCCGGTGGCCAATGAGCCGCGGTGGACAGTTGAACATGATGGTCCCTGGAATGGCGGCGTCCTGTCAACGGCTGGCGGCGTGGTCTTCCAGGGTAAGCTGGACGGTGACTTTGCTGCCTATGATGCCGCCACTGGTGAAGTGTTGTGGAGCCACAACGTCAAGTCCGGTGCGGCGTCAGGGCCGGGTACGTATGAGATTGATGGCGAACAATATGTCACCATCACGACTGGTTGGGGCAGTGCCTACACGCTGGCGGCTGGGTTTGCCTTCGAGGACAAGGTGTCACCAGCGCTCGGCAAGGTTGTCACTTTCAAGCTTGGTGGAACCGGTGAGATTGAAGACCCCAACCTGCCAGCGGTCGAGCGCACACCCAAGGCTGATGAGTTCGGGAGTGAACCACAACTGGCTGAAGGTCTGGTGCACTATGCCCGCAACTGAGCGGTTTGTCATGGTCCTTTCGGGGTTAGCGGGGGTGTCCTGCCGGACCTGCGCTGGTCAACCTATGCGTCGACGGACGAGGCCTGGAAAAGCGTGCTGATAGACGGCAGCCTGCAGTCGATTGGCATGGTCTCCTTTGCCGACGTTCTGTCGCCTGAGGATGTCGAGGCGATCCGCGCCTATGTCATCCAACAGGCGCACAATGCGGCTGAATAGGTTGCGTCTAATCGGGTAGGAGCCCAAGCTCCTTCTGCTTCTTGCGGGACAAGCCATCGGCGACCAGCCGGTGGCTTTCCTTTATGTACGCCCTGAGGCCCTCATCATCGAGGCCTGGCCGGTCATAATGTTGGATCCAGGTCATGCCGCGAGAGGCGAGATATGGGGCGGGGCGCAGGCCGGGTTGGTCCTTCATGATGTCATAGGAGAGTGGCGTGACCTTGAACGTGACGGCGAAACCCTCGTCCTCGCGCCACCCGGCAATCGCGAAAACCTTGCCGCCGACTTTCCAGACATGAGAACCGCCCCATTGTACGACAGGCGTTGTCGCAACCAGGCCTGCGCAATATTCATTGTACTCTTCTAGCGTCATGGCCGCAGTTTGCCGAATTTTTGTTAGGTCTTCAATCCGAGCTGATATAATGTGTACGGGGCTGAGAACGGGACGGACGAAACATGCATTATCTGGTTGGACTCCTCGGCCTGCTGGCTTTTGTTGCGGTGTGGTACTGGCGGCTGAAAATCCTGGGCAGTGCCGCACGTGATGGCCTGAAAGCGGCCGAGACGGTAGCTAACTTGCCGCGCAAGATGCGGTTTCGGGCCAGGACGCGGCGCGGGGGCCTGCAAGTTGTTGAGGACCCGCGCGAGGCAGCGACTATTCTGATGCTGGAAATCGCCCAGGCTCGCGGTGCACTGACCGAACGCCAGGAGGCTGCGATTCGGGCCGAGATCATTCAGCATTTCGAGTTTACCGAATCTGATGCCAACAGCCTGATTGCCCAGGCCGGCTGGCTGGCCCGTGATGCCGGTGCCGCGCACACGGTCGTCACCCGGATGACAGAGCTCATCCTGAATGCGCCGGGTATGACCGAGAAGGAAATTGTTGATCTGGATGGTATGCTGGTCATCGTATCGGAAGCCGAAGGCAGCCCGACCAATGATCAACTCGACCTGCTGGCCGTGTTCCGCCAGAAGGCGGGCGTCCGGGTCTGATCCCTATTGTCCGGCGAGATTAAGCAGCACGTCGCTGGCTAGGTAGGTATTCTCATCATCCGGCTTGTCGCCTGAGCCGGTAATGATTTCCAGCACATGCGTGGCCGGGCCGGACGAGCCACCCAGTGGGATGCCGATGCCGACCCCAAGGCCGACACTGGTGCGTCCGCCTGAATAGGAGCCACCGCCAATCGAGACAGAAGACCGGCTGCCACCGGAGGCTTCGACATCATCGTAGGCTGCAACGATTTGAAACCAGGTGTCGCCCTGTTCCTGGGTCACTTCAGCGGCACGGCGCAAGGCGCGGGTGCGGGCCGTTTCCGCTTTGCTATCGGTATACGAAACCCGGAACCGATTGGATTCGATTGGCTGGACGATATAGCCCTTGGCACCGGCTTTAGTCGCGGGGCCGTAAGGCACGCTGGTTGCACACGCGCCGAGCGAGGCGAAGAGTGCAAAGGCAAGCATGGTTTTTTTCATGATCTGACAGTGGCACAAATTTCTGATTTTGCCCATATTTGTCATGTCGCCGTCCGAAACGGCGCAAGAAGGAGGGCGAAATGGCTGGATTTTCTGGTTTTCCCAAAGACACGATCAGCTTTCTGAGTGATTTGCGGGCGAACAATACCCGTGACTGGTTCCAAGCCAACAAGGAGCGGTATGAGGCGGCCTACCAGGCGCCTGCCGAAGCGTTCTGTGCAGCGGTAGCGTTCCGCCTTCAGGCCGAGACGGATGACCTGCACACCGCCAAGATTTTTCGCATTCACCGGGATATCCGCTTTTCCAAGGACAAGACGCCATACAAGCCGCACCTACACATCCTGTTTCGCAGGGAGGGGTCTCGCGCCAACTTGTTCTTCGGCCTGCAGACGGACGGCCTGGTTTTTGGCGGCGGCGTGATGCGTTTCGACAAGGGCCAGCTGCACGCCTATCGCGAGGCTGTGGACGGCCCGCACGGGGAGAAGCTCGACCAGATTCTGTCAGCTCATATCAAGGCTGGCGGACGGTTGAACGATCCGCCGCTCAAACGTGTTCCCAAACCGTACGATGGCGACCATCCGCGTGGGGCCTTGTTGCGGCGCAAGGGCTGCGCGATCTGGAATGATATCGCCGACATACCATCCATTCACGATGAGGATTTCGCGGATACATGCATTGCGCAGTTTCGCCAGTTTGACGAGTTGTGCCGGTGGTTCGACCGGCATTTGCCGCCAGCATCGGGCTAAGTCTGCCTAGTCGTAATCGCGGTAATGGTCGTGGCGGCCCTGGCGTGGCCCGTCGAGTGAGCGCTCACGTGCCCAGCATCCACATTCGCTATCCCAAGCATAGGCCTCACCGCGCCCGTTCACCCGCAGGTGAGACGAGGAATAAGATCCATCACTGGAATTACCGTACATGTCAGCAAAGCCGTCGCCATCACTGTCGCACGTATAGAACGAGCCGGTGTGGCTGCAGGCATAGTAGCCGACATAATCGCCATAACTGTAGGTGCCGGGCCAGCCAGAATAGCTGGAAAAGCCATAGGGCGAGTAATACGGGCCGGAATAGGCCATTGTCTGGCTCGTTTCATAGGACGCTTCGGCGAGCCCCTGCGCGAGCCCCGCAGAGATGGCCTCAAGTTCAGTTGTCGTGCAGGCCGCAAGCCCAAGGCCAGCGACTGCGGCAATGACTGGTGTTCGCAATTCAGCCTCCCCGTTGGCGCGTTCACTATCTGTCATACTTCATGAACACTGAACAACAGGCAAGCTGGTTATTCGTTCAGGTCGAGCGGGCTAAGTCAGACATGGGCACGGGGGGACGGTG